>JBIPNF010000016.1:0-22197 GCA_044373885.1 Flavobacterium sp.
ATCTCTTCGGTTGTCTCCAGCTTCATAAGAATTGTATGCTTCTTGTGTTGGAACATTAAAACTGTAACCCGAATCAAAAAGTGGTCCCGCATAATTTCTAATTCCGTTGAAACCCACTGCTACATTACCTTCGCTACATTGCAGACAATCAAAACTTGCACCTTCAACATCGGTATATTGTACTTCAAATACTGATTCGGCATTGTTTTCTCCAGCATTTTCAAAAATAGAATTATAGTTTGATACTAATGAATACGAATTGGACGCTATCAAACTTTCTAATGTTGAGGCACTTTCTACAAATTTATCTTGGTATAAAAACACTTTTCCAAGAAGTGCTTGCGCAGCTCCTTTAGTAGCTCTACCCGATTGAACAGCAACAGGATTCAAATTATCTATTGCAAATTGTAAATCCGATTGAATTGATGCATACACAGCAGTTACCGAAGATCTTGGAATAGTTTTTTCATCATTTACATTAAACCTTCTATCTCCATTTAATGGAATACCACCAAAAAATTTAACCAATTCAAAATGGTAATAGGCTCTTAGAAATCTAGTTTCTGCAATTACTTGATTTCTATTTGGAAAGTCCGTTTTGTCTTTGAATTCCATAATGTAATTGCATCGTTGAACCCCAGCAAACATCCAATTCCAAATATCTTTAAGATTTGGATTTACAGAAGTGTGTGTCATTTCGTCTATTTGTTGTATTCCAATTACATCAGTAGCACTTTCCCCACCAGACAAAGTATTGTCAGAGGCGATTTCTCCTAACATCACATTAATATAAGACGATTGCAACATATCATAGGCTCCAATTAAGGCTCTGCTATAATCCGCTTCTGAATTAAAATAATTTTCAGAGTCGATAGAAAAGGGAGCTTCTTCGTTTATAAATTCCTTTGAACAAGAAATAGATACGCTAATTGTTATTAACAATAGTAAAGCAGTAAGAATAGTATATTTTTTCATTATTATGATTTTAAAAATTAACATTTAAACCAAGAGAATAAATTCTTGGAGCAGGATAAAAACCTGAATCAATTCCACCTGCAATTGGATCTCCTGTATTTGCGGTAGCGTCAAATCCTCTGTATTTTGAAAATGTATAAACATTATTTACAGATCCGTAAACTCTAAATTTTGACATTCCCAATTTTTCAATAACTTTTTTAGGTAATGAATACCCTAATTGAATATTTTGAATTCTTAAAAAAGATGCGTCTTCTACAAAATAACTTGAAAAAAGATTGTTACTTGATGCACCCGTTGTAACTCTTGGAACGGAATTGCTTGTTCCTTCGCCAGTCCATCTGTCTAGAACATAATTCAGTTTGTTCAGCTTGTTTTCTGTTCTTTCATAATTTCTTATCATATCATTTCCTACTGAAGCATAAGAATAGGTTATGAAATCAAAATTTTTATAATTTAAATTAATATTAAATCCTAAAGTATAATCTGCAATCGATTTCCCTATGTAGGTTCTATCAAAAAAATTAACAACGCCATCACCATTTACATCTTTATATCGGAAATCTCCAGGAGATGTTGGGGTTCCTAAATTTTGTGTTGGTGCAGCATTAATTTCAGCTTGGTTTTGGAAAATTCCGTCTGTTTGTAAACCATAAAAAACACCTATTGGCTGACCAACTTCCATTCTTGTAGGTGCTAATTGACCTATTGCAAAAGAACCTCTTTCAATAAAATTAGTAGAGTTTTTTACTTCAAGTACTTCATTATTAATAGTTGTAATATTAAATCCTAAATCATATTTAAAATCATTGCTATTATTTTTATAGTTTAAAACCAATTCAAATCCAGAGTTTTTAACTTTACCAGCATTTACAGCTGGAGCTCCTGAACCTGGGGCGTAACCACCATTTATTCCAGAAATTGGCACACCGCCAATAATTAAATCAGTCCTAGTATTATTAAAATAATCAGCTGTAATTTCTAATTTATTATTGAACAACTTTGCTTCAAATCCCAAATCAATTTTAGTATCTGATTCCCATTTTAAATCTATATTAGGTATTACTCCAACGGCTACTCCTTGTGAAATTAAGTTATTAAAAACATAAACACCTTCTCCAGTCAATTGAGATCTATATGCATTTGATGGTGCAACATCATTTCCTAATGTTCCGTAACTTCCTTTAATTTTCAAAAAATTAACAATGCCATCCTTATTAAAGAAATCTTCTTGAGACACTAACCAACCTCCTAAAATTGATTTGAAATAGGCAACGCTATTCTTTTCAGAAAAACTACTAGATTGATCTCTTCTAAAAATAAAAGACAATAAATATTTCTCTTTAAAATTATAGTCTAAGGTTGCAAAAAGTGATGGTCTTTTGTAAGGTGTAGATTTATAGGATCCATTTGTAACTATTCCAGCTAATGGTGGAGAGTTTGGATCTATTTCTAAATCAGTTGCTGTAGGAAGTCCAGTTAAAGCAATATCTGCAAATTCCCAGGAATTATAAGGTACATTAAAACCAGTTGCAAATAAACCTTCGCCTTTTGATTCAAATAAAGTACCTCCTACTGTAAGTTTAAATTTATGGTCTTCTAAAAGTGTTTTTTCAATTTCTGCAAATAAATCAAAAGTATAATTGCTAAATCGAGTTGCTTTTTGAGAAACACTATTATTATTTACGTTAAAAACTTTAGAATTACCGTAACTTAGTCTCTTATTGAAAGATTTTCCAACATCATTAGCCGAGTCGAAACCATATCTTGTAGTAATTTTAATATCGTTTATTGGTTTGTATTGTAATACAAAATTTCCGTTTAATCTTTGTTGATTATAAGTATTATAAGTGTTTTCAATTTGTGCCAATGGATTTATAACTTCATTACCAAATCCAGGAGTGGCAGGAACTAGAGTGTAATCCCCATTTAAATCATAAGGCGAAAGTGTAGCAGGGGTGTTAATTGCATTGAACAACACAGATCCAATACCGCCTTCATTTAAACTTTTTCTATTGTAATCGGTATAAATAATATTAGTAGATAAATTAATTTTAGGTGATAAATCAATTGCTAACGAAATTCTAGCATTACTTCTATCAAAACCAGATTTAGCAAGACCAACAATTCCCTCTTGCTCAATTTTAGAAGCACTTAAGGAATACGTAATTTTATCTGATCCTCCGGAAATTGAAACATCTTTATTTAAAATAGCCGCTTTTTTAAAAACTTCACCCTGCCAATCTGTACCTTTTCCTAAACCAGAAACAATTGGATAAGGCAACGCTTCACCACCATTACCATAACTTTCGTTAAGTAAAAGTGCATAATCCGTAGCGTTTAAAACATTTATTTTTTTTGTAGTTTCTTGAAACCCTATATAAGAGTTAAAAGAAACCTTTGTTTTAGAGTTTTTCTTACCCATTTTTGTAGTGACCAAAATAACACCATTTGCCCCTTTTGAACCATATACTGATGCTTGAGCATCTTTTAAAACTGTAAAAGAATCTATATCAGAAGGATTTAGCAAACTAATATCTCCTTCATAGCCATCAATTAAAGTATAAGGTGCATTACTACTGTTTGAAGATATACCTCTAATACGAATATTGAATCCAGAACCTGGAGCACCTGAACCACTAGTTACAATCACACCAGCTACAGTTCCCTGTAGAGCTTGAGTAGCATTAATAGGACGAAGTTCATCAATTGTTTTACTTGAAACTACGGATACCGATCCAGTTATATTACGTTTCTTTTTGGAACCATAACCGATAACGACAATCTCATCTAAAGATTCAGAAACGGCTTGCATTTCTATCGTAACTTTTTGAGATTTCGTTACTTTAAGCTCATACTTTTTATAGCCAATAAAGCTAAAAATAAGTTTTGAACCCGAAGGAACTTTTGAAAATTTGAAACTTCCATCAACATCAGTAGTAAAAAATTGTGATGTATTTTGGATTTCTACATTTACACCTATTAAAGGAGTATTTGTTTTTGCATCGATTACTTTACCACTAACTTCTAACATTTGGGAATATCCAAACGAAGAAATTAACATAAAAGTGAAGAGTAATAACTTTGATTTCATAATTTAAATTTGGTTTATTTAAGAAATATAAAAATATTGTTAAGAAATGAGAAAAATTTAAAAAGAACCACAACAAAAAACATACAATTTAAAAAAAAAGAAAGATTATTTACAATACAGCAAAATAGTCAGTAATTATTGATACTAATATTACTGTTAAATAATAAAAATAAAAGGTTATAGTTAAACAAAGAGAGTAATTAAATAAAATGTTGTGGTTATGTATAGTTATTACATTAAATAATTGCAACAATTATATCGATAAGATATACTCTACAAGTCCCTGTTCATGTGATAATTCCATTTTTTTTCGCAAACGATAGCGTTTTATCTCAACACTACGAACAGAAATACTAATTAAAGGAGCGACCTCTTTTGAAGATAGGTTCAATCGTAGGTAAGCACAAAGACGTAAATCATTTGGAGTAAGTGACGGATGTGCTAATTTTACCTTCTTCAAAAAGTCCTTATCTGCATTATCAAATGCTTCTTTGAAAACATTCCATGAATCTTCTTCAGAAATGTTTTTGGTGATATTTGTAATCACCGATTTGATACTTTTGGATCCATCATCTGAAGTATTTTTTAAATCTTCTTTAATCAAAGTCAATAATTCGTTTTTCTTGATCAAGCTCATTGTTGAAACTGCTAATTCTCTATTTTTAGTATCCACATCTTGAGAAAGTTGTTCGTTTCTAACTTTCATAAGTTCCTGGGAATTTTCTAATTCTTTAATTTCAAGCAATAAATTATTTTCCTCAATCAACTTTTCTCGTTGTTTGTTATAGTGTTTTTTGTAAGCCTTATTAATAAAATGAGCCATAATCATAATAACAATAATATAAAAAATTATTGCTAAATTAGTTGCATACCAAGGTTTTAGAATAACAAAAGTATAACTAGCCATGTTTTCTGGAGTAGAATTAGCAATTTTTGCTCTGACTTTAAAAGTGTATTCCCCTGGAGATAAATTCTTAAAGTTAACCGTTGTTTTCGCATTCCAAACACTCCAATCATTTTGAACTCCTTCTAATAAATATTGATATTCAGCATTTATGTATTTATTATATTCAGGTACGGTATAATTGAAAGTAATATTGTTTTCGGTATATTTAAACTCTCCAAGACTAGAAATAGAAGCATTAAAAGATTGTTCGTTTAATTTATTTATGCTAATATTTGAAATGGAAACTGTATAGTTTTTAAAACTTAAATCATTGATATTCATTGTGTAATAGCCATCAGTGGTACCTATTAAATAACCGTGATTTGAAAGCTGAGCAATGTTTTCAAAACCTAACATTGAATTGGTTAATGAAGATGGAATTGGAATAGTATTTTGTTTTAAATCAGAACTTAATTTACTTAAAGTAAAATAGTGAATGTAATTTTTTGAAAACAACCATATTTTATTAGATTTGTCAACTATCATTTTTCCAGATGTATATTCATCTTTTTCAAAAACGGAACTTAATAATTTATCTTTTTCAAATTCTTTTGAAGTAGCATTTAATTTGAAAATACCTTCCTTGTAAGCATAGTAAATTATGTTGTTGAATTTCACCAAGCTTGCATTTTTACCTTTTGTTGGAGATTTATAGGCTATAAACTTACTCGTTTTTAATAGTTTATCGTCCAATTTTAATCTAAAAACGCCTTTGTATTCATGACTTACATAAACATCTAAAGAATTTGTAACTTCAAAATATCGGGAAGAATAATCAAATCCACTAATTTTGTTTCTGAAAATCCATTTATTATTTACATTTTGTAAAACAGAAATACCGTAATAATTTCCTTGTAAAAGTAAGTTTTTATGATTTGGTACGGATGAAAATTTCCAAGTTCCCGATTGAGAAAAAATGGGAGTTGCATTTCCATTTTCAACAATAAATGTTCCTGCATCGTGACCACAAAAAAGAGTTCCTGCATTTTCAAATAAAGACCAAACTTGCCCTTTTGTTCCATTTACAAAATGAAATTCATCGTTGGAACCAAAAGTTTTATAAAATAACCCTTGATTAGTGCCAATATATAATTTTCCGTTATTTGAAATTGAAGTATATACAGTGCCAAGCATTCCAGTATCATCAGAGAAACTCCTTACAGGCGATTGTATGTTGATGCAGTTAATACCATTATCTAAACCAATCCATAAATTTTTATCATAATCTTCAAATAAAGATAACACAGTATTGTTGCTCAAACCTCTATTTTGAGTTATGTGGTATTTAATTTTTCCATCTCTCGATAAAATATAAATTCCATTAGAGACAGTTCCTAAAGCAAAACTTCCATCGGCTAAAATTTGGCTACTATAAATTGTACTTGAAGCAATCGCGGTATCTGCATCAGTAGAGAACTTCGTTACTTTGTCTCCAATTAATTTGAAAAGACCATTGTTTTGTGTTTGAATTAATAATCCTTCTGTAATTGCAAAAACAGAAACAATTCTATTATTCTGAAAGATTGGATTATTGGAAATCAATTTACTTTTCCCATTTTCAATTTCATACAAACCTTCATTAATCGTTTGAAAATAAATGGAATTATTAGTTCTAAAAGATTTTACAATACCATTTTTAGGGATAATAATATTAAATTTACCTGTTTTGGTATCATAAATAAAAATTTTATTTAGAGATTGAAATAATATCCATTGATCATAATTAAGAATATTCCAAAATTGCTCATCATCTTGAATTTTGTTTTTTATAGCTTTGCTTAGAGATGTATATTTTAATTGACCGTTTGATTGACGAACCCAATAACCGAATTCCATATAGCAACCCGTATAAATTTTATTGTCAATTACTTTTACAGAACGGATAATTGTTTCGTTCGGAGAAGGATATAAAGTCCAATTAGACCCATTAAACTCTAGAAGTCCATCATTATTCGCAAAGAAAATAAAATTATTTTTATCTTGTGAAATCATCCAATTCTGATTTCCTGCACCATAAGTAGTTGGATTGTATTTTACAATAGGAGGTAACTCTTGGCAAAAAGAGAATGTGGTGCTTAAAATTATTAATAGAAATTGAGAAAGCTTAATTTTTAACATTTATTGTAGGTTATAAAAAATTCAGTTATAAAGATAATAAAACAATTATAAAAGACAAACAAATTGGACCAAAGCAAAAAAAACACGTTCTGAAAAGAACGTGTTTTAATAAAACTAAATTTAAACTTATTTTTTAACAACTCTTGAAGTTGATGAAATACCACCAATGATAGTTTTTACAACATAAACTCCAGTTTGAAGATTAGATATATCTAAAGAAACTGTGTTAGCATTAAATTTGTTAGTTAGCACTTCTTGACCCAAAACGTTGAATAAAGAAACACTTTCTACAGTATCATTTGCTTCAATTGTGAAAACAGATGAAGTTGGGTTTGGATACATTTTTACTTTAGAAGCTTCAAAAGAAGAAAGTCCTAAAGACGCACCAAATTTCAAATCATCAAAATAATATATTTGACCACTTCCAGCAACATTAAAGTTAAAGAAAATGGAAGCTTTATTATATGGGAAAGCCGCGTTGAAGGCCGCTGTACCTGTAGCTTGATTATTAAAGTTAAATTCTAATGTTTGCCATCCATTTGCAACAGTTGTTACAGCATCTGCCTCTACAGATTGAGCAGCATTTGTACTAACTTCAACTTTCAAACGAACTGTAGTTCCAGCTGTTGGTGACCAAACACGAACATTCATTTTTCTATCTGTTGCAGTGAAAGGTATAGCAGGGCTAAATCCTAAACCAGCAACACCACTTACTGTTGTTCCAGCCCAAGTTTCCCCAGCAGGTTTAACAACTTTAGCTACATTGTTAGTAGATAATGTTGGATCAACTACTAAAGTTGAAACAGTCCCACCAAAAGAAATTAAACCATAGTCTACCGTAGTAGCATCAAATGTAACTGGCAAACTCATTTGAGTTAATAAAGTAACAACTGCTGCTCCAAATTTCACATCATCAAAATAATACGTTTGACCGCTACCTACAACGTTAAAATTAAAGAAAATTGATGCTTTATTATATGGAAAAGCCGCATTGAAGGCCGCTGTACCTGTAGCTTGATTATTAAAGTTAAATTCTAATGTTTGCCATCCATTTGCAACAGTTGTTACAGCATCCGCCTCTACAGATTGAGCAGCATTTGTACTAACTTCAACTTTCAAACGAACTGTAGTTCCAGCTGTTGGAGACCAAACACGAACATTCATTTTTCTTTCTGTAGCAGTGAAAGGTATAGCAGGGCTAAATCCTAAAGCAGCAGCACCTGATATTGTTGTTCCAGCCCATGGCTCTGCAGCAGGTTTAATAACTTTAGCTACTTTGTTAGAAGATAATGTAGGATCAACTACTACAGTTGATTCAGTTCCACCAAAAGAAATTAAACCATAGTCTACCGTAGTAGCATCAAATGTAACTGGCAAACTCATTTGAGTTAATGTAACTGGAGCAACATTTGTACCGCCAGCGAAGTCATCTACTAAGTAAGTTCCAGTTAAAGCATTATTAAAATCCGTCATAAGGACAATTTTTGCATAATTTCCCAATCCAGCAGGATAATTTAAAGAAATATTTTGCCATTCTGTACCAGTAGTAGTAAATGTTAATTCAGTAGTAGCTGGACCACCAACACCTTGTTCAAATTTAAGCAAATGAGTTCTCTGTGCAGCAACATTCGATTTTATTCTAAAAGTAATCGTGTTGTTGGCGTCATCTGCCAAGTTAAGGTTTTGCGTTAAAATAACTGAAGCATGATCGTAAGGAGCGGTTCCACCAACAATCTGCAGGACATCATTTCCAGCATCTGAAATTATTGATGTGGTAGTACCTTCTTGACCTGCCATCAAATGACTAGGACTACTGAAGTTAAAAGGTAAAACTTGTGAAAATCCTAATGAACTGAACATCAGAATCAGAATTAAAGTAATTTTTTTCATAATTGATTTTTTTTAAAAAAGTTAATAGTCAAATTTAATACTGTTGTGTTTTATTTATTAATAATGCTACTATATAAAAACTATACAAGTATAAATAAATTTAAAAAAACAAAAATGTCATAATATAAAGGGTTTAAGCAGGCAAGAATAATTGATTAAAAATACGATTACTTAAATAAAACGTATAAAATGTTGTGGTAATGTAAAGTAAAACTATTACGTTTTCGTGATAATTTTTTTTAAAGTATGTGTGAATTTTATAAAATTAGCTCTTAAAAGCAAAAAATTAATAAAAATGAATACAATAATAATAAACATAGTAAATTATAGTATTACTAAAAAGAATCTAAAATAACTGTCATATTAACAGTTTAACTTTTGACACAAGTTTCTCAAGTGAGAATTAATTATATTTGCAATCAATATAATTTTTTTATGATTAAAACTGACATTTCACAACTCGAACCTAAGAAAAATATAATTATCAAAGGCGCCCAAGTTCACAACTTGAAAAACCTTGACGTTGCTATTCCTCGCAATAAATTAGTGGTTATTACTGGATTGTCAGGTTCTGGAAAGTCAAGTTTGGCTTTTGACACTTTATATGCTGAAGGGCAACGTCGCTATGTAGAAAGTTTATCTTCTTATGCACGCCAATTTTTAGGAAGATTAGACAAGCCAAAAGTTGAATATATAAAAGGAATTGCACCTGCAATTGCTATTGAACAAAAAGTAAACACTACCAATGCACGCTCAACTGTTGGAACTTCAACAGAAATATATGATTATCTAAAACTTTTATTCGCAAGAATTGGTAAGACTTACTCCCCTATTTCAGGTCAAGAAGTAAAGAAAAACACAGTATCTGATGTAATAAACACCGTTAAATCATTAGAATTATCAAGCAAATGGCTGCTCCTCGCTCCTATTCATTTAGAAAAAGGCAGAGCATTAGAAGACAAACTAAAAGCGCTTTTGCAGCAGGGTTTCGCAAGGATTTTGGTTAAAAATGAAATGATTCGTCTGGACGAAATCGACGCACATTCATTAGATAATAAAGAAGTTTTACTGATAATTGACCGAATTGTCATCAAAGACGAAGAAGATTTCTACAATAGACTTGCTGATGCCATTCAAACTTCTTTTTATGAAGGTAAGGGAATTTGTTTTTTACAAGAAGTAAACACAAATAATCGCTTTAGTTTCAGTAATAATTTTGAATTAGATGGGATTTCGTTTTTAGAACCTAATGTTCATTTGTTCAGTTTTAATAATCCTTACGGCGCTTGTCCAGTATGCGAGGGTTACGGAAGTATTATTGGAATTGATGAAGAATTAGTTATACCAAATACGGCATTATCTATTTATGAAAATGCAGTTTTCGCTTGGCGAGGAGAAAGTATGGGTTGGTATCGGGACGAACTGATTAACAATGCTTACAAATTTGATTTTCCAATTCACAAACCCTATTATCAGTTAACCAACACCGATAGAGCTTTACTTTGGAGTGGAAATAAGTATTTTACTGGGTTAAATCCTTTTTTTAAAGAATTAGAAGAAAAAAATTATAAAATTCAAAATCGAGTAATGCTTTCTCGTTACCGCGGGAAAACAAAATGCTATTCTTGTAAAGGAAAACGCCTTAGAGAAGAAGCTTCTTATATTAAAATCGGACAAAAAACTGTATCTGACTTGGTTGATTTATCAATCAAAAAACTAGTTGTTTTCTTTGACAAATTAGAATTGAGCGATTTTGATCAGAAAGTAGCAAAACGCCTTTTAATAGAAATTAATAGCCGATTAAAGTTTTTAGCCGACGTTGGATTAGATTATTTAACGCTAAATAGAAATTCCGCAACATTATCGGGCGGTGAATCGCAACGCATCAATTTAGCTACTTCTTTAGGCAGTAGTTTGGTAGGTTCTATGTATATTTTGGACGAACCAAGTATCGGATTGCACCCAAAAGATACCGAAAGATTGATAAAAGTATTACTTTCACTACGTGATTTAGGAAATACCGTAATCGTAGTGGAACACGATGAAGACATTATGAAAGCTGCTGATATGATTATCGATATTGGTCCAGAAGCAGGAACTCATGGTGGCGAATTAGTTGCACAAGGAACATTTGCAGAAATCCTAAAATCTGACTCGCTAACGGCTAAGTATTTAAATGGAAATTTAAAAATTGAAGTACCCAGAGTCCGAAGAAAATGGGGAGCTTACATAGAAATTCTTGGCGCTCGTGAAAACAATTTACAAAATGTAGATGTTAAATTTCCATTGGAAGTTTTAACTGTAATTACAGGGGTTTCAGGAAGTGGAAAAAGTACTTTGGTAAAGAAAATTTTGTTTCCTGCGATGCAAAAGAAATTGGATGGAATTGGTGAAAAAGCAGGCCAGTTTTCAGATATGCAGGGGCATTACCATAAAATTAGGCACATTGAATATGTAGATCAAAATCCAATTGGCAGAAGTTCACGGTCAAATCCAGTTACTTATATTAAAGCATACGATGATATACGAGAATTATATTCCAAAGAAAAGCTGTCTAAAATTCGAGGGTATCAACCTAAGCATTTTTCCTTTAATGTTGATGGTGGCCGCTGCGAAGCTTGTAAAGGCGAAGGTTCTATAAATGTAGAGATGGTATTTATGGCCGATGTACAATTACCCTGTGAGGCGTGTAATGGTAAAAGATTTAAAAAAGAAGTGCTTGAAGTTTATTTTGAAGGAAAAAATATAGACAATATTTTAACCATGACCGTCGATGATTCGTTGGAATTCTTTAAAAATGCAAATCTCACCAAAATAGTTCAAAAACTACAGCCGTTACAAGATGTTGGATTGGGATATGTTCAATTAGGGCAATCGTCTTCCACACTTTCCGGCGGTGAAGCACAAAGAATCAAATTGGCATCGTTTTTAGTAAAAGGGAGTACAAAAGATAAAGCACTATTTGTTTTTGACGAACCCACCACAGGATTGCATTTTCACGATATCAAAAAACTACTTACTTCTTTCGATGCATTAATCGACAAAGGACATTCTATAATTGTCATTGAGCACAATTTAGATATGATAAAATGCGCCGATTATATTATCGATTTAGGGCCTGAGGGTGGAGAAAATGGAGGGCAAATTCTAGCTATTGGAACACCCGAAGAAATAATAAAAAATAAATCTTCAATCACAGGTAAATACTTAAAAGAAAAAATATAAAGTTGTCTGCGAAACTATTGGCAATGGAAAAACACTAAAAATTAATCTATTACTATTTTCTTAGTAAATCGTTTATTTCCAGATAAAATAACACCAAGATACATTCCTTTACTAAAATTAGAAATAGCAATGGTTTCGGTTTGTTTTGCTTGATCAAATGTTTTTGAAAACACGGTCTTTCCTTGAAAATCAATCAAGTTAAACGTATAATTTCTACCTAATTTACCACAATTGATATTTAAAAAATCTTTCGTAGGATTTGGAAAAAAACTACCTTGAAAACCAGCTTCAAATTCTTCATTTGACATTGATGTATCAACCACAGCAAAATGCAACATCGCTCCAATTGATGCTTTAGCTACATTATAATTATATACAGGATCCATATTAACCAACAAATCGGTGGCAGTATGCTTATGTATAGTTTCGTTTTTTTCAAAGAAACCAGTGATAATCTCGTTGTTACTTTGAAATGACATATAATCGGATGCATATGCACGGTCTAAAAAAGTGTTCAATGGTGAATACAGATCAACACACGTTATTAATTCATTGGTAATTGCCAAAGAAGCCGCATTGTTTGAAGTTGGATTTGATAAATCTCTTTCACAAGTAATTGTATTATTAACCAATCCTGCAACACCGCCAACTTCGTCCAAGTTAAAAACCAATTTGATATTCATTTTTGGATTTGTACCATTTACAACTGAAGTAACAAAATGCTGGCTTCCTTTTAATCCATCTTCTTCTCCACTAAAATTGATGAATTTTATGGAATATTGCGTTGGAATATTTTGCAATAATCTAGCAACTTCCAATATACAAACCAATCCACTTCCATTGTCATTGGTACCCGTACCATTTAACGAATCGTAATGACCGTCAATAATTACAAAAGTATTTGGATAAACAGTACCAATTTTAGTTACAATTAAATTTTTGCAAACTGCCGTAGAACCTGTATAAGTATAAGAATCTTCCGATATTTGACTTGCAGTATAACCATAGCTCAAATACTTGCTTTTCAACCATGTTAAAGTATTTTCAAGAGCAACTGTTCCTCTGCGTTTTACACCTAAATTTTCATATTCATTTAAATTCGATAAAATATTTGAACTGGAGCATTGATTGACAACAGAAGCATAATTTGCATTATAAACCTGAGCCGTAATTTGAACAGCTGGAAATAATAAAAAAGAAAAAACTGCTAAATAAGTACAAATAAACTTCATTGATTAGGATATATTTCAAAAGTTAAGCGAATATAGTAAAGAGGTTACGAATTCGCAATAAAATGAATCTTAAACAACAAATCAAGATTGAAATTTAGATTTAAGTTTATCGAAAATTTGATTCATTTCAATAGAAATTTTCAATTTATAATTCAATAAACTATATATTATTGTTACAAATATCGATTTTAGAACAATATTAATTAAAGGATGAAAGGTAAAGTCCCAAAAGTAAAACATCAGAAAAACAAGGGTAATTATTCCAAATGAATAAACTGTTTTATAAGTAAATGGAGACAAATTCATCTTCCAAAAAAGAAAAAGAACCTTAATAGTATTATAAATAAATATGGAAATAAAAGTTGCTAATGCTGCTCCAACAATTCCATATATCGGAATTAAAATCACATACAAACCGATCAATAAAGTGACCAATACGATTCCGAAAAATAAAAACCATCGGTAATATTTTGTATTTAGAATAATAGCAGTGTTATTTCCTATAATCAAATCATAAAATTTAGAAAGACCGATTAAAAAAACTACCGCAATTCCACCAGAATATTCTTTAGGTATTAATTGGTAGAGTTCTTTGCAATTCAAGAAAACACCCAACATAATCAAACCTCCAAAAACTTGAAGATTAATGGCGCTTTTTTTATACAAATCATTAAGTTCTTCTAACTTATTTTCATTTAATAATTGAGCCGTAAGGGGATGAATAATTTGCATCATTGCCCTACTTGGAACCGCAATAACCATCGCAATAAAAACTGCAACCGAATAAAAAGCGTTACTACTAATGTTTTGATATGCGGGAATAATTACTTTATCAAAATCAAAAAGCATTACAGAAACGGTGCCAGATGCAATTACAAAAAAGGAATAACTGAATAATTCTTTAGTGTTTTTCGGAAGTTGAAACTTAAAAACAGGCAGTTTTACACGCATTGCATAAACCATCATCGCAAAACATTGAAACCCATATACGACAGCTATTGAATAAACAAAAATGTCTTTTTGAAGCCAATTTTGACCAACTGAAAAAAGTAAAAAAAATACTATTACTCTTGTTACAACTTCACTCAAGAAATTCCCAAAAACAGATTGGAAATGTACTTTTACCCAGGCATAAAAAATTTCAAAATAGCCCATAAAAATCCCAACTAATGGAATTAACCACAGAAATGGGGCTACATTTGGATTTTTACTTATAATAAGTAACGTAATTTGAGGATAAAAAAAATATAAAAATACAATAGTTGGAAGTATTAAAATTAAAGGCATCAAAAGCATCAAAATCAAAAAATTATTTCTTTCCGATTCTGAATTGTATTTAGAATAATACCGAATTAAAGTATTTTGAATACCAAATGACATCAAAGGCATCAAAATATTCGCAGCCGAAATAACAAAAACCACTATTCCATAATGTAGCTTACCCAGAAAAATTGTATATAAAAACAAAGCGTTAATAGCTCCAATTCCAAAACCAAAATAGGTAATTATTGTGTTTTTTATGGATTGGTTAATTACAATTCCCATTTTATCTTTTTAGCAAATTAGCAAGCTTTTCGGTTAAATTTCGTCGGGAATATTTTTGCAAACTAACTGCGTGAGATTTTAAGTTTCCTTCTAAAAACTGATTAAAATATGTGGAAATCACATTTTTAAGTTTGTCTTTTTCGGAATAATCAACAAAGATTCCTGTATTGGTATCGGTAATAATTTCGGCAAAGTCGGAATCTTTTGGACCTATACCAATAATGGGTCTTTCGGAAACCATATATTCAAATAATTTTCCTGGAATGATGCTTTTGGTATCTTCAGAATTTATCTCAATTAACAACAAAACCTGAGATTTTTTTTGCTGAACAATCGCTTCATCATGAGAAATATAACCTAAATTAACAACGTAATTTTGCAATTGAAACAAAGAAATTGCATCCAAAACTTCCTGACTTACGGCGCCTATTAATTTCAATTGAAAATGTAATGCAAATATTGGGTTTTCTCTTATTAATTCTGAAACGCTTTCCCACAAAATCATTGGATTTCTTTTTGATAAAAAGGAACCAATGTGTGCCAACGAAAACTTAGTATCTAAAACTTGCTTCCCGATTTTTTCAATATCATAGCCATTCGTAATTACTTCGATTGGTTTTGAAGTAATTTGCTTGAATTCTGTTCTTGTTGTTGGACTGGTAACCAAAATCAAATCCGCCGAATTCAGAACTTTATGTTCTAATTCTTTATGTTTATTAGCAGCAAAATTCGATAATTTCAAAGCTTTATGATACCCAATTGTTGTCCAAGGATCCCGGAAATCAGCTACCCATTTTAAATTTAAATTTCGTTTTAAATTTAACCCAATTAAGTGCAAACTATGCGGTGGTCCCGTTGTAATAATTGTAGTAATTCCATTTTCTAAAATGTACTTTTCTAAGAATTTAACCGATGGTTTCACCCAAAATACTCGTGCATCAGGAATGAAAATATTTCCCCGAATCCAAAGTAAAAATTGTTCTAATACCGATTGTTTTTGCTTATTAGGAATAATTCCTGAACTAATTTTTTTAGTTTTATTCTTAGATAAAAAAGAAGCCCATTGATACGGTTCAACAATTTTATTTCTAATGATTATTTCTTGATTTGAAACTTCAGAAAGCAAGGCTTCATCTACAATTGGATAAGTCGGGTTTTCTGGAATATAAACGATAGGTTGTATTCCAAAATCAGGTAAATATTTCACGAATTTCAACCAACGCTGAACACCAGGCCCTCCTGCTGGCGGCCAATAATAGGTAATGATGAGAATTTTCTTTTGTTCCAATATCTATTGTTTAAAATCAATTAACTTAAAGTCATTGATAAAAAATGGAATGTTTTTATACAATCCTTTTATGATAATATACAAAACTGGAAAAAATGGTATTATTGAATAATTCCTTAGTTTATTTGAAACATGGATACCATACAAAGCTCCGATTATAACTCCTGTAAGGAAAAGAAAAAACAAAATCTTTTGAAATGATTCTAATCTAAATAACTGCTTCATAATTCTAATTTATATTTTTTTGTTTAGCTTCTCCAACTCTTCAATATCTAAAATATCCTTGGGTCTGTTTGCTGCTTTTTTGGCAATGATTAAATTTTCATAATCTATAAAATAAACTGGAATATCGTTAATTTCCGCTATGTACGCTTTTTCTAAAAGTTGTTCAAACGATTTATTTTCTAAACCTTTTACGGAAGTCATAATATCTAATCGCAAATTAAAATTCAATGAAATATCTGTCCAACCGGGAATAAATTGAATTGTACTCATGTTTTCAAAATCACCTATTCCCGACTGTTTTAGAGCTAATCTTAAATTTTCTCGATTTTCAATAGAATCTTCAATAAAGATATCAATATCACCTGTATTCCTTCCGTAACCATAAATATTCACGGCGAAACCGCCAATGGTCAAATATTTGACTTTGTTCAAAGAAAAATACTTCCAAATTTCAATTATTTGACTATTCATTGAATTATTTTGATGCTTTTTTTGCTGTTTTCAAGAGATATGAAATTTCAATAATAGCCATCAATTTTTCAAAACGTTGTTGTGGTGACATTTTTCTAATTTCTTCTATGTATCTGGCTTCCATTAATTTTGGATGTGCATGATGTAATGTAAGTTTTTCCATTTTGAATATTAAAAATAAATTATTTACTAATAATTGTTATATCAAATTTACAAATAAATATTATACAATAAACTTTCCTTTCTTTCTTTCCATATAAACCCCACCAATCAATAAAAACAACATCAAAATTGAACTTATCAAGGCGATTGTACTTCCTGTTTTTACCACTTGTGGTTCAAATTTGAATTCAATAGTATGTTTGCCAGAAGGAATTTCCATTGCTCGTAATGCATAATCAGCTCTAAAATGACTTACTTTTTTTCCGTCAATAAAAGCATTCCAACCATCAGCATAATACATTTCTGAGAAAACTGCTAAACCTAAATTAGGATTACTAGAACTATATTTCAAATGATTGGGTTTGTAACTAATCATCTTAATCGTTGCCAAACTATCTTTTACAAAAATGGTGTTTTTCAGTTGTGTTCCAAATTCCTTTTGATTTACAACCACCTCATCTTTAGCATTTAAACTATCCAAGGCCTTCATTTCTTCATCAGCAGAATTTACGAATTTCACTTTTTGAACAAACCACGCATTTCCATTGGCATTTGGATTATAAGTTGGAAATTCTTTTCCATCTTTATCCGTTTGAATAATGTATTTTGTATTCAACATATCCAATACTTCGGTATTGTTTTTTGCAATTTGGAAGTCAAATAATTGCTGCATTCTTCGGGGTTTAACTGCGCTATATCCTCCAACTGATTGATGAAAATAGGAAGTTCTCGCATTGGACATATTACCATTTACTTCAAAAACGCGATAATGAGTTGTGTCTCGAAGAATTTCTAAATCGGCAGGAGTGGGTTGGAACGGAACATCAACATCACTTGGATTAACAAAATTCTTAGCATTCACATAATTTTTATCGATAAAAAACAAATCGGAAACCATTATGAAACCAACCAAAATAATTGCAGTATTTTTAGCAAATTTGTTTTTTATAAAAAACCATAAAATTCCAAAAGCAACCAAGACTAAAAATCCAGAACGCAACAAATCTGCAGAATAAAGACTTTTTCGATCTTCTTTCAAGGCATCAATAAATTCAGGACCGTAATTCTGTATAAAATAGGCATCACTTCCGCCCGAGAAATTAAATTGACTTTTAATGGCTAATAAAAAGACTATTATTCCTATAAAAATGCCTCCGGAAGTATATAATCCTTTCAATTGTTGGTCTTTTTCTTCTTTAAAAAAGGATTGTAATCCCATAATGGCAAGAACAGGAATGCACAATTCCAATACCACTTGAATAGAAGAAACCGCCCTAAATTTGTTGTACATTGGAACAAAATCGATGAAGAAATCGGTCAAAAAAGGAATGTTTTTCCCCCAAGAAAGTACTAATGAAACCAACGCACCTACAACAAAAACATACTTGATTTTGCGTTTATCCATAAACAAAGCCAACAAACTAAGGAAGAAAACTACGGCGCCAATATACGCTGGAGCAGCAACGATTGGTTGGTCTCCCCAATAAGCTGGCATGCTAGACACGAAATCTTTTGCTTGGTCTTCAGGAACACTTTTACCAATTAAGAATTCATACATAGCTGTATTTGTTCCTATATTTTCGCCATTGGAACCACCAAAAATTCGAGGAGAAATCAAGTTGAAACTTTCTGCAATTCCGTAACTGTATTCAGTAATGTATTCGTGAGACATCGCATTATCTGAAACACTTTTAGAACCATCTGGACTATAGGTTAATTCGCTTTTGCCTCGAGTACTGTATTTTGCATATTCGGCTGTAGCCAATAAATTAGTAGCATTCGCACCAATCGCTAAAATTCCTGCAATTGCAAAAACTCCCGACGAATAAAGTAAGGTCTTGAAATCCTTTTCTTTGACATAATTATAAATGTAAAAACAAGTGATTATCAGTATTAAAAACAACAAATAATAAGTCATTTGAGGGTGATTCGCATTTAATTCTAATGCCGCGGCAATCATTGTAAGTAGCCCACCAACAAGAAATCTACGTTGGAAAACTAAGAGAATTCCTGAAACAACTAACGGCATATAAGCAATAGCGTGCGCTTTTGCATTATGACCAACGCCAAGAATAATTATCAAATAGGTCGAAAATCCAAAAGCCAATGCGCCAAAAAAGGCTTTCAGGGGATCTGTTTTCAAGACCAATAATAGAACATAAAACCCTAAAAAATAAAGAAATAAATAATCGGCTGGGCGAGGTATAAATCGTAAAGTAGCATCTAACTTATTAATATATTCATGTGGATAATTGGCGCCTAACTGGTACGTTGGCATTCCACCAAAAGCTGAGTTAGTCCAATATGGTTCTGCATTTTCAGTAGCTCGGAAGTCATTTTGCTCCTTCGCCATTCCTGTATATTGAGCAATATCTGATTGAGCAATTTTCTTGCCTTGAAGAACGGGGTAAAAATAGATAAGGGAAATTAAAATAAAACCAAAAATCGCAATCGCATGGGGATAAATTCTTTCTAATCTTTTCATTTTTTATTTTTAGATGACTGTAAAAGTAAAAAATAAATTAAACAAATCTGAATTTAAAAATGCAAATACAACTTACAACTATTCTATTTCTTCAAAATCAACATATTCGCCAACTTTTTTAGTTTCACGAGGTTTTGAAGTGGCTGAAGTATTGGAAAATTTCTCCTCTTGCTTGTTAGGATTTTGTTGGTTTTGATACTGTTGTTGAAAATTTTGACCTGCTTTTTCAACTACTTTTTTTACCATTAATGGCAATAATAAACGAGCCAAAAACTTAAAAATATAATAAAACATTAATATGTAACAAATAGTTTCTATAAAACCTGAAAAAGAAGCCGTTTCCATAATCAAAATAATTTATGCAAAATTAGTAAATCAATTTACAAATTAAGCAACAATTTTAAAATATGATTCTTAAATAAATAATAAAATATGGTACATTTGGTTGGAATTAAAATTAAACAACTAATTATGACTCGAAGCAACATTTTTCTCATTTTAACAGTAGCATTTACCTCATCAATACTTCATGCACAATTTACGGATGTAATCAATTCCAATCGCCCAGGAAAATCTATGGCAGCATTTTCAGTAGGAAAAACAGTTATTCAAGCTGAAATGGGTTTTTACGGAATTTCTGAAAAACACGATCTTTTAGGCTATAAAACTAAAGGAATAGGTACAGATTTGAGTTTGCGTTACGGCGCTTTTTTAGAACAATTAGAATTCAATCTCGATTTACAATATCAAAATGACACCTACAAAACTGATATAGAAAACAGCAACCGAAAAGCTTTCAAACAAACAACAATAGGAGCGAAATATTTGTTATATGATCCCAATAAAAACTATGAGGAAAAAGTAAATCTTTTGAGTTGGAAAGCAAATCATAAATTCAATTATAGAAATTTAATTCCTTCGATTGGGGTTTATGCCGGATTAAATGTAAATTTATCAAACAATGAATTCTCATTTCCTACAGATCCAAAAATTAGCCCAAAAGTAATGTTGATGACTCAAAATCAATTTGGAAAATTTGTATTTGTAACCAATATAATTGCGGATAAAATTGGAACTGATTTCCCATCCTACGGCTATGTATTGTCTTTAACAAGAGGATTTACGCCAAAATGGACTGGATTTTTAGAAACACAGACCTACATAAGCGACTTTTATGCAGACAATGTAGCTCGAGGCGGATTGGCTTATTTAATTCAAGAAAATATTCAGATTGACGCCAATTTTGGGGTAAATTTCAAAAACACTCCTTCCATACTAGTAGCTGGAATTGGAATTTCTTGGCGATTTGATAAAAATTATAATGACGTGATGTTAAGAAATCCTAAAGACAAATCTGAAAAAGATAAAAAAGGTTCGGACAAAAAAGGAAAAGATAAAGACAAAAGTAAAAAAAGAGTTGACGACGTTCCAGCTTCAAAAGGCAATTAAACTAAAAAAGCATTGAAGTCAATCGTCACCGAATAGCAGAATGAAAGCCTACAAGAAAATATTGAAAATAGTAGCCACGAATTTTACAAATAAGCACAAATTAATTTGTAAAAATTAGCGAAATTCGTGGCTAAAATAATCTACCAGAAGATAGATAATTAACTTTTTTGTCACCAATAAATATGATTACAATAAAAGAAGCGATTACAAAAAAAGAGCTAACAGAATATATAAAATTTCCGTTTTCATTATATAAAAACAATGAATTTTGGGTGCCGCCAATTATTGCCGATGAATTAGAATCGTTTGATAAAACAAAAAATCCAGCTTTCGAAAACGCAGAAGCTAATTTTTATTTGGCGTATAAAAACAATGAAATAGTCGGTAGAATAGCCGCTATTATCAATTGGAGCGAAGTAAACGACCAGCAAAAAAAGAAAGTCCGTTTTGGTTGGTTCGATGTTATCGACGATATCGAAGTCACCAAAGCGCTTCTCGAAAAAGTATATGAATTAGGACGAAAAAACAACTTAGAACATGTTGAAGGTCCAATGGGATTCTCCAATTTAGATAAAGTTGGTGTGCTTACTGAGGGTTTCGACCAATTAGGAACCATGATTACATGGTACAATTATCCCTATTATGCGACTCATTTTGAGCAATTGGGTTATGTAACAGAAAAGGAATATCTCGAAAATAAATTTCCCTTTGCAAATGTAAAGTTAGAGACTTTCGACAAAGCGCAAGAACTAATAAAAAGAAGGTACCAACTCAAAGCGCTCAATTTCAAAAAAACCAAAGACGTAATGCCGTATGTGGATAAAATGTTCAATTTATTCAATGCGTCGTATGCCAGTTTATCTTCTTTTGTTGCCATTTCTAACATTCAAAAAGAATATTTCAAGAAAAAATACATTAGTTTTATTAATCCTGAATACATCAAATTTGTAGAAGACAAAGACGGAAATCTTGTGGCTTTTGCGATTGTAATGCCCAGTTTTTCTATAGCCTTGCAAAAAGCAAATGGAAAATTATTCCCTTTCGGATTCCTACATTTATTAAATGCTCGAAACAATAGCAAAGATGTTACTT
>JBIPNF010000132.1:0-6851 GCA_044373885.1 Flavobacterium sp.
ATCTTTTCCTGTGCCTAAAGCATTCCAAAAAGGAATAACTTCAATGATTTTATACGGATATTCAGCACCTGCAAATTTGAAGAATTCTGGAATTAAATCGGCTTCTTCATTCATAAAGATGATTCTAATTTCAGGAAAGTTTTTGTCCTTGGCTTTCATTTCTGTCAATTCTTTTGCAGCAACTCTACAATGATCACAACCCGGAACAAAGAAGCACAACACTTTTTTACCATTGTCAATCTTAGAAAAATAAGTGCTATAACCTGATTTTTTTTGCAGCGGTTCGTCTTTAATTTCAGCAACAACTTTCTTCAAAGTATCCGCTTTTACAGCAGTCACTACTGAATCTGATTTTACGGGAGCTACTGTTTCTGTTGGCGTAGTTTCTTCGGGTTCTGTTCCTGTTGTATCTACAAAATTTGATTTGGCTTGAATAGGTGCCAACATAAATAATAGTAATATAAATGCCAAAGTGGTCGTTGACAGCACCCAGAAATTGCTTTTGCTTTCGTCTTTTTTAGGCATCACTTTTAGTAAAACAACCAAAAGTACCATCGCAACAATATTTTTCAGAATGGCCTCAATTGGTGTCATTGGTAACAAACTTCCAAAACAACCACAATTTCCTGAATTGCCACCCTCTTGAAAAGTAACAATACTAAGGTGTGTTGTAAATACAGCCAACATCAATAAAGTAGCTGGAATTACCAATTTTCGGAGGTAATGCTTTTGCAATAGTAATACGCCCAAGGCAAATTCTATTCCGATTAAGATTCGAGAAAAATAGGAAGCGACATCTCCAGAAAACCCTAACGGATAGAGTTGTTTCACTTCAAAAGTAGAGATGGCAAAATAAGGCGATGGGTATAATTTTGCTACCGCCGATAATAAAAACAAAAATGCAATACTGCTTCGAATTGCTATTGGAACATATTTTTCACGCGTAGTCATGAGCGATTATTTAGTTGTTATTTATGAAAATCCATTAAAATTAAAGCGAAAACAGCGTAATTAATCATGTCTTGATAATTCGCATCTATTCCTTCTGAAACTAGGGTTTTGCCTTTGTTATCTTCAATTTGTTTTACGCGAAGTAATTTTTGCAAAATCAAATCTGTTAGAGAATTCACACGCATTTCGCGCCAAGCTTCCCCATAATCATGGTTTTTGTTTTCCATTAATTCTTTGGTTTCTTTTATTTTAGCGTCATACAGGTGAGTGGCTTTTTCCACATCCAAATCGGGTTGTTCTACCACGCCCAATTCCAATTGGATTAACGCCATTATAGAATAATTGATAATCCCAATGAATTCACCCGCTTCTCCTTCATCTACTTTTCGAACGTCGTTTTCTTGCAAACTACGGATTCTTTGCGCTTTTATATAAATCTGGTCTGTCAATGATGGTAATCGCAAAATACGCCAAGCGCTCCCGTAATCTTTCATTTTATTGATAAACAGCGAACGACAAATTGCGATTACCTTATCATATTCTTGAGAAGTAGTATCCATTTAAGATGTATATTTGTATAAATTTCTTCAAAAATAAGAATTATTTCTTATTGAAGTAATAAGATTAACGATTATCAATGTAGTTTTTTTGAAAACAACACTTTTTAGCTATGACCATTAATTGCAAAGGCCAACTTATCGATTTATCAACTCCCAAAATTATGGGGATTTTGAACGTTACACCCAATTCATTTTATGACGGTGGGAAATTTAGCTTGAGTGAAAACGGACTTTCGCAAGTTGGAAAAATGCTTGACGAAGGCGCAACTTTCATTGACATTGGAGCCTATTCTAGTAAGCCCAACGCCGAATTCGTTTCTGAAGAAGAAGAACGCAATAGGATTTTGCCGGTCGTACAAAGTATTTTGAAACAGTTTCCCGACGCCCTACTTTCAATTGATACTTTCAGAAGTGAAATTGCAGCCGTTTGCATCGAAAATGGAGCCGCAATAATCAATGATATTTCGGCAGGAAATCTTGATGAAAAGATAATAGATGTTGTTGCCAAATACAATGTTCCCTATATAATGATGCACATGCGAGGCACGCCACAAACCATGCAATCGCAAACCAATTATGAAAATATAATCAAAGAAATATTGTTTTATTTTTCTGAAAAAGTCAGCAAAGCAAGAAGTCTTGGAATTAATGATTTGATTGTGGATCCCGGCTTTGGTTTTGCCAAAACATTGGAACAGAATTATGAGGTTTTGCAAAACTTGGAGCTCTTCAAAATGTTAGATTTACCCATACTAGCAGGGATTTCAAGAAAATCAATGGTGTACAAACCTTTAGGATTAACAGCGAATGAAGCTTTAAACGGAACTACGGTTTTAAACACGATTGCATTGACAAAAGGGGCGAATATTCTCCGGGTTCATGATGTAAAAGAGGCTGTGGAATGTGTGAAACTTTTTGAAAGAAGTTATGAATTATAAATTTTGAATTATAAATTATAAATGTGTGGAATTATAGCTTCTTCATTCGACATTAAGACTTTCGATGCATTTTTTTCTTAACCGCAAAGAACACAAAGTTTTACGCAAAGTTCGCAAAGGTTTTTTAACCGCAGATGTGCAGATTTTCAGTCTATTATCTCTTCGTCTTTTTTAATTGGTGTTAATTCGTGCAATTCGCGGCTTTTTTTTCATTCGACTTTAAGAATTTCGACATTTGACTTTTTAAAAAATCACTGATGGTGATACGGTTCGTTCTTCAAAATTGTAAAGCCGCGATACACTTGCTCGATAAAAAACAAACGAACCATTTGGTGTGAGAACGTCATTTGCGAAAGAGATATTTTGCCATTTGCTTTAGCGTAAACAGCATCTGAAAAACCATAAGGACCACCAATAACAAATACTAAGGTTTTGATTCCAGCATTCATTTTCTTTTGTAATTCATTGGAAAAAGCCACACTTGAAAATGCTTTTCCGTTTTCGTCTAATAAGATTAGGTTGTCTGTGGATGCTATTTTTAACAATATCAATTCCCCTTCTTTTTCCTTTTGTTGACTTTCAGAAAGATTTTTTACGTTTTTAATGTCTGGAATAATATCCAAATCAAACTTGATATAAAAAGACAGTCTTTTTGTGTAATCGTCAATTAAAGATTGCAAAGCTTTATTGTCGGTTTTGCCAATAGCGATGAGTTTTATGTTCATGGTATACGTTTTAACTGTCCAGAAAAGTATCGGAATCTTTTTTCTTTAGCAATTTAAATACCATTGAAATTAAGGCGACACCATTGAATGTCATTCCAACAATTAGAAAAAAACTCGCAACAGCATAATCCATAGATTTGAAAATTACCCCAAGAGCAGTTAAAAAAGAACCTATTATAAAGAGTACTAAAATTTGAATGTTTTTCATTTGTAACAAGTATTTTGCAATGCAAAAATAGTGCATTATTTGCAATTAAATCATTCAAAATACCAAAAAGCATCAACCAAATCAAGGTAAACGCCATCGAAACCAGAATTGATGATTTTTTTCACGTACGATGTGTCATTGCCATAAATAATTTGCTGCCATTCTGGTTCCCAATACCGAACTTTATAATTTCCTGGCCAGTTTGGATTTTCGAAATCCAACCAACTAGGCGGCGTTGTGTTCCAATTAGGTTGCCAATAATACCTATAATCCTCGGCTTCACCAATTGAAACATACGAAAAAACCAAGCGTTTTCCACCATTGGCTTTGTTCCGAATTTGATTAATTTCAGAAAGGGTAAATTCAGTACGATTTCGAAAATACAAATCCATTACAACCAAATCATAATTTGTAGCCGTAATGGCATTTATAAAATCAACCTTGGAACTGAAATTCTCAAAATTGAGCAGCAACAAAAAGTTTTTTACATTCGATAAAGAATTTACAACAGCATTATTTTGATGAAAAATAGGATTTGGAAACGTTGGAATGGAAGTCAAAAACCGTTGATTGGCAGAAAAAGAAACAAACCCCAATTGGTCATTTTCAAAATAGGAATTGACAACATTTGACGCTAATGCACAATAATCCGTGATTAAAATTGTTTTGCCTTGGTTTTTGGAAACATTTAGATAGGATTTAAAATGAGTGGATATGCTTTGAGGCGTTGCCAAATCATCATTTTCATATCCATAAAACAATCCTTCCTGACTGATTCCGTCGATAGCATTTAAATAATTCCGACTTGGAGCACTCGTGATTTCACCGTCAATAGTACACAATTGAATGCCATTTTGAGGAATTATTTTAAACTCTGGCTTAATACTTTTAGAATATTGGCTCAAATCGATGATAAATTGCCTCATTTCCTGTCTGTAAAAAGAATCTGTAGGATTTAAAATTACATCCTCTGTATTCGTACAGGAAATAGAAATCAATCCAATTATGAATGTGAAAAGTGCCTTTTTCATAACTTTTTTACATAGAACGAATAGCTCGTTTTAAGATTACAAAAAAAAGCCTATCGCATTATTTAATCGATTAAATACCTCTTTAAGCATTGAAGGCAAACCTATTTGGTACTTTTGAAGTACAGGATTATTAAAAAAATGCACAATCAGAATTTCAGCATGAAAATATTGGGCTGAGAAAAAAAATATCTTATAATTGAATTGGAATGTAACTTCAATCAAGCATTGAAACTACTGTGCATAATTTGTCTTCTATGCTCGCTCTTATTGTTTTAATTTTTTCAATTATTTCAAATTTGTTATCAATATGAAAATAAAAAACGTATTTCTCATTATTATGATCAATTAAAACAAGTGAATAGCGCAATTTATTTAAAAACAAATAAAGTAGAAAATGAAATACAATAACAATTACAAAAATAGAATCAGGCATCCTATAATAATAAACCATAAACAGTACTGAAAAGAAACTCAAACCAATTAAGTAAGGCGTATTAATAGTTTGTTTTTTTATAAATATCTTTTTGACATCATTTGATTTAAACGAAATGTTTTTCTTCCATTTTAAGTTTAAAAAAACAAAATTATCATTTAAAGAAATAGATTTTATAATCATAGTAACAAAATTAATATTTAAGAGTACTTAATAAATTTGTTTAACAGCAATATATCATGACAGTTACATAATTACTTTTGCAAATAAAGTAATTTAATAATAATGTAAGTTTATTAATTTAGTGATTTCAAAAAAGCGACAACAACTTTCGATTTTTTTACTAGTTGAAAAAATATAAAAATAAAAAAACTGATTTTAGAGCTAAATCACTTTATTTAAAATCCAAATTACATACCAAAAAAGCTAAATTTTATAAATTTTTAAAGTAATGACAATTACTTTCGTACAAATTACAACTAATAAATCTTTAATTGAATTAATTAATTTTAAATTTGCTAGATTAAAAATAAAAAAATACAAATGTAATATGATTGAAAATTTAATATACATTACAAGTGCTTTACTAGGGTTTATAACTATTTTTTTAGCGGGGTACGGATACAGATCGAACAGATATACCAATTTGTATTTACTCGCAATTTTTTTTATAAGTTCTATGCGTTTTCTCACTTATAGCTTAACCACTAACTTGATATTTACCGAAAAACAAAAACCAATTGATTTATTAATCATAGTAAGCTTGGCCCCCTTATCCTATTTGTATTTTAAAAACTTAATATACAATACAAAAACATTAAAAAAGGGGGATTTTATTCATTTTATTATTCCTCTTGCATATTTTGCAATAAATGTTAGTGTAAACTATTTTGAAATAATAATAGCTCGTAAAATTGCATTTATTTTTTTAGTGCTATTTAATACTATTTATGCAATAGCGAATTATCTCCTACTAAAGAAAAATATTTGGAAACCAAGCAAAGAAATTTTACTAATCAATCAACAAAATAAAATAATTAAGAAATGGACTAAAATACTGTTCGGATTATTCTTATTGATACTCATAAGATTTATTATCAATTTATCACTTAACAACCCTTCATTTTGGTATATAAACAAAAATAATTTCCCATGGGTTGGTGCATTATTATGGATTTTTATGTACCTGAAAATTCTTTCTTCGCCAGAGTTTTTATATGGAAATGAAGTCTTTGAAACCAAAATCAAAGAATTTAAAAAACATCATATTATTTTTGATAATATTTGGATTCATGACGCTACGATACAAGTCATCAATATCCAAGACTCCATTTTAAAAAAGAAAATCTCAACAAATATTGAAAGTTACATTATAGAAATTGAACACCTTGCTTTAAATAGTTCCTTATTTTTTTCTGATACTTTTTCAGTGGTGGAATTATCCAACAAATTGAATATTCCAAAAAGCCATGTTTATTATTTATTCAAATACCATTCAAATATTAGCTTCACTGATTTTAAAAAAATTATTAGAATTCAAAGATCAATTTTATTAATTGATGGCGGTTATTTAAAAGGCAGCACCTTTGATTCGCTAGCTTCTGAAACTGGGTTTTCTTCCTACAGCTCTTTCTTTAAAAGCTTTAAAAACATTGTGGGTGTTGCGCCACAAGAATACTATTTGAATACCAATTCAAAATAGAAAGTCATTTGATACTTTTTAACATCAAGCCAAGATAACAAACCGAACTTAAGTACACTTCGTTCCTTTAAACAAAAACCCCCGTTTCGCTAGAAACGGGGGTTTTTCAAAGACCCGAGGCGTTAGCCGAACGGGCGAAGCAAAGGCGACGACCCGAGCCCGAAGGGCGAACACGTCGTACAGATAAAAACAAAAAACCCCGTTTCGTTAGAAACGGGGTTTTCAAAGAAAGGCGACGACATACTCTCCCACATAACTGCAGTACCATCTGCGCAGGCGGGCTTAACTTCTCTGTTCGGGATG
>JBIPNF010000133.1:0-6850 GCA_044373885.1 Flavobacterium sp.
CTTAATTTCTTTTTTCAGGAGCGAATTGTCCGTCTTTTTCAGGAGATGCAATTCCCGCTGTCATTCCAAATCCTCGCTAAAAAGCTCGGGATTTTCCCTTCCATCAGGGCTGAATGAAAGTTGATATTCCTCTCCCCGGCCCTCTCCAAAGGAAAGGGTGACAGGATGTGAAGTTGTTGGTGGAAAAACCGCTTAATCCGTTTAATCTGTGGAAAAAAAGTTTATTTGGTTATTCGGAAAAATCTGTTTATTCGGAAAATCTATTAAAATCTGTGAATCTGTGGCTAAAAAATTTCCTATACTCAGGACTATTTTATCCCATCAACCGCAACTTTCACATTTCCATTTACTTTTATAAATGCAATAATTGCTTTGTTTGTTAATTGTATTTTTTGAAATTGAATATCTTCAATTTTACCATTCACAAAAACACCTGGCATCGGAGAATAATTCTTCAAATAATTCATCATGCTTTGCTTTCCTTCCTCCAAATTAGGTTGAATTGAATACCTGCAACTTTCCTGAATTTTTCTTAAAACCATTCCTTGAGCCAACCAATTTGCCGTTTTCATCAATTTGCTTTTCGTATCCAAAACATAATCCAATTGATCAAAATAAATCTCTTTTGTCGTTTCATTATATTGTGGAAAACCAGTCAAATATACCGTTCCATTAATACTTCCCAACATCTCTAAAGCAATTACCATTTTTCCATTTTTATGCCAAATCGATACATTTTGAACCGTAACTTTCTTGCTTCCATTTCCGTATTCTTGACCAGCAAAATTCTTAGAAATAATTTTCGATGCATCTTGATAACTTGAAACCGCAACAATATTAGCCGAAATTTTATCAGGCATTTGCGTCACCGATTTCAAAACAATCTTATTTCTATCGAATTTTGTAACTGGTTTTTGACCAATTAAGGTTTCCATATTGCATTTCAAACCCATTTCTAAAGTGATAATTTCCTTTTTGAATTTCGCATCCGTAGCATATAATTCTATTGGAACAATTCGTAGCCAACTTTCAAAAGCTTCATTCATTTGAAATGGCGTACATATTTTCTCTAAAGCATCTAAAACATTAGGCTTAAAATCCATAGATTTTTCAATTGCATCATCAATTGTTCGCTCAATTTTCGATTTAAAAAGTTTCACCGTTGGATTAATCAAATACGTAATTGGAATAGATTTTCCCATTACAACCGCTGTGGGACTTTCATTCCAATCCAAAGACTTAAACTCGGTTTTGGTATTCAATTTCCAATTAGATAAAGCAACATCGCTCATTAAAGTGATGTTTCCATTCAAATTAAATTCTTGCGTGCTGTACAAAGCAATTCCTAATTTATCGGTTCCAATTCGGTACTTAATTGCTGCTTTCAATGGCAAAACCGTTTTAATTTTTCCATTCAAATTTTCAATGGATATCGGTGCCAACTTCCAAATTTTCATTTCAATATCATCGTCTTCAATTTTATTGTCTTCAAATATCAATCCCGTCATAAATTTATTGGTCTGATTTTCAATATCTTTCAATTTGATTGCTATTGGAATATTAATGAACGAAGGTGTATTTTCATAAACCAAAGGCGAAGCGTCGTCTGGTTCAGGTTTCAAAGCAGTAATTTTGGAAGTAGTAGCACAACTTGAAAAAAGAATAAGTGCTAAAAGAAACGTAATTTTAGAAAGAGTTTTCAAAACGATTTTTAATTTAATTTGAGTGCGAAATTAATTCTATTTTCACTCAAATACTAAAATTCGAGCAACATAATTTTCTAAGAATCGTCTTATAAGATTAAGTTAAATTTAGTTTAAATTGCTAGAAATAGTTAAATTTGCACTTGTATCAACCGTTTTAGAATTCAGAATTTTATGAAACAAACACTTACTAGTAAAATCACAATAGCAATAGTCCTTTTTATAGGTTTGCTTTCTCAAGCGCAATCCAAAAAATGGACTTTAGAAGAATGTGTTGATTATGCCATCAAGAACAATATTTCTATCAAACAATCGGAGTTGGATACAAAATCGGCTTCAATTGAAAAATCTTCAGCTGTTGGAAATTTTCTTCCAACTTTTAATATCAATGGTTCCCATTCTTGGAATATTGGTTTGAACCAAAACATTACAACGGGTTTATTAGAAAATCAAACAACGCAATTTACTTCTGCAGGAATAAATTCTAACGTTGCGATATATAATGGAATGCAAAATCAAAACCGTTTGCGAAGAGCCAATCTTTCAATTGTAGCTTCAGAATACCAACTTTCAAAAATGAAAGATGATATTTCTTTGAACGTTGCCAATGCATTTTTACAAATACTTTTCAATAAAGAAAACCTAAAAGTTCAAAAAGAACAATTGTCAAATAATGAGAAACAATTGCTTCGTTCGCAAGAATTAGTAAATGCTGGAGTAGTTCCTCGAGGAGATTTATTGGATATAAAAGCGACAGTTGCCACCAATAATCAGGCGATTGTAACCGCTGAAAACGCTTTGTTAATCTCAAAATTGAGTTTGGCGCAGTTACTACAATTAGATAATTTCAAAGATTTTGATGTAGCCGACGCCAATTACGATGCTAAAGAAAGTTCAACACTTCTTCAAACGCCAGCTGCAATATTCGCAAAAGCAAAAGAAGAACGCGTAGAATTGAAAATCGCAAAAACCAATTTGGAAATGGCAGAACGTGATTTGAAAATTGCTAGAGGCGCGTACCAACCCAGTTTACAAGGATTTTATAGTTTGAATACCAGAGCTGGATATTCTGATAGAGTTATAGGGTTTAATGGAACAACCCCAATTTTGGCGCCAGCACTTCCAGTTTTTACTCAATTTGATAACAATAAAGGACATTCTTTTGGACTTCAAATGAATATTCCAGTATTAAATGGTTTTTCAGTTCGAAACAATGTCGACCGTTCAAAAATTGCATTCGACCGTTCAAAAATTGCGTTTAGCCAACAAGAATTAGATTTAGAAAGAAATATTTATACTGCTTTTACTGATGCAAAAGGAGCTATGAAAACTAATGAATCGGCAATAATAACTTTGGAAGCAAGGCAAGAAGCGTACAATTATGCCAAAGAAAAATTTGCCGTTGGAATGTTGAATGCCTTTGATTTAAACCAATCGCAAACATTATTTGTAAATGCACAATCAGAAGTCGTAAGAACAAAATACGATTATATATTCAGAGTAAAAGTAATCGAATTCTATTTTGGAATTCCAATCATAAAAAAACAATAACTATCATGTCAAAGAAAACAATTTATATTTTATTAGGTTCAGCAGTAGCACTTATCGTAGTGTTGTTAGTACTCTCAAAAACGGGAGCTATTGGAAAAAAAGACAAAGGAACCGAAGTTGAAATTGCAACTGTAAATGAAATTACGGTTGTAGAAACGGTTTCTGCAACGGGTAAAATCCAACCTGAAATTGAAGTGAAAATATCATCCGAAGTTTCGGGTGAAATTATCGCTTTGCCTGTAAAAGAAGGACAAGTAGTTAAAAAAGGAGATTTATTAGTAAAGATAAATCCTGATTTATACACTTCTGGATACAAACGTACTGTTTCTAATTTATCAGGAACAAAGGCAGGTTTGAGTCAGGCAGATGCCTCTTTCAAAGAAGCTAAGTCTAACTATGATAGAAGTAAAACCTTATTTGATAAAGGTATCATTTCAAAGTCAGATTGGGACAAAGCCATTGCCTCATTTGAAGTGGCCAAAGCGTCAAAAGAATCGGCATATTATAATGTACAAAGCGCCTCCGCAACGGTAAGTGAAGCCAAAGACAACTTAGGAAGAACAACGATATATGCACCAGCAGACGGAACTATTTCGATGCTTAATGTAGAATTGGGAGAACGCGTTTTAGGAACGCAACAAATGACAGGAACTGAAATTCTTCGTGTTGCCAACTTGAATAATATGGAAGTGGAAGTGGATGTTAATGAAAATGACATCGTGAAAATCAACGTGGGTGATTCTGCAAAAGTAGAAGTTGATGCCTATTTGAAAAAAGAATTTAAAGGAATTGTAACGGGTATTTCTAACTCCGCAAGTATGGCATTAACAGCAGATCAAGTTACCAATTTCAAAGTTAAAATTAGAATTCTAAAAGAATCTTATATGGATTTATTAGAAGGAAAACCAGTAACCTATTCTCCATTTAGACCAGGAATGACAGCTACTGTGGATATTATTACTACAAGAAAAGAAAATGTTATTGGGGTGCCTATTAGTTCTGTGGTTATAAAATCAGATACAACGGCAACTTCTAAAATAGTTGTTGAAGATTCAGATACTAAAGAAAATAAAATTGCTCCTAAAGGCGATAAAAAATTAGAATGCGTCTTTGTGAAAGTAGGAGATAAGGCCAAAATCAGAATTATAAAAACTGGAATTCAAGACGATACCAATATCGAAGTTATTTCTGGACTTAAAAAAGGCGATATTGTAATTATTGGCCCTTATACCACGGTGACAAAAGAGTTGAATTCAGGAGATAAAATCGTGATGAGTTCAGCTATTGAAAATAAGAAGAAGAAGTAAATTAGAAATTTCACCACCAAAAATCGTGTCTTATATACTCAATCTAGAAACGGCTACTAAAAACTGTTCTGTTGCAATTGCAGAAGATGGGAAAACCATTTTATGTAAAGAAATGGCTGAAGCGGGATATTCTCACGCAGAAAAATTACACGTTTTCATTGAAGAATGTTTGCAAGAATTACAACTTAAATCCAAAGATTTATCGGCAGTTGCGGTAAGTCAAGGTCCGGGTTCTTATACTGGTTTGCGCATTGGCGTTTCGGCTGCAAAGGGTTTATGTTTTGCATTGGATATTCCCTTAATTGCCATAGATACATTACAGATTTTGGCATCTCAAGTATCAATTTCAGATGGAATAATTATCCCAATGATAGACGCTCGAAGAATGGAAGTGTACTCTGCAATCTTCAATTCTAAATTAGAAAAAATCAGGGAGGTTCGAGCCGAAATTATTACAGAAGAATCTTTCCTTGAGAGTTCTGAAACCATACATTTTGTAGGTGACTGTTCGGAAAAAGCAAAAACGGTTTTAACGAATCAAAACTTTATTTTTCACGATGAAATGACATATCCTTCGGCAAAAGAAATGGGTTCTCTGAGTTTTAAGAAATTCCAAGAAAAAGATTTCGTTGATGTAGCCTATTTTGAACCCTATTATTTGAAAGACTTTATGATTACCCTTTCTAAAAAGTAGAATCAAATAAACCCCTTTTTGAAATACAGTTGTGCAAATTAAAAAGGGGTTTAAAATTTACTTATTTTGTAATTCTTTCCTAGTTTTAAAAAAAGCATATCCTAAAGCAATAACAATTAAAATCCACAATTGGGTATTTATAGGCGCATCCGTTGGTGCTGGATCTGCTGGTTCATTTCCAAAATCTCCAGGATTATCTGCAAAGGTTAATAAGTGAAATAATAAAATTAAAATGAGGGTGACATTCAAGTGTTTTTGTTTTTTCATAAATACTGTTTTAAAGATTAATTATTTATTTTTATTGAAACGCTAGTGTTTTCTTGAGAAATAACTCTCAGAAACACGATTTGATTTGTAGTAGGCAGTCCAATAAGTGCAACTGATTTTGCGTTAATATTTGATTGTTTAAAAATTAGGCGCCCCAAAGTATCATAAGCTAAAACTTCTTTTATTGGTTTTTCTTTAGATGAAATTGTATAAACCCCCTCTTTTTTATAAGCCTTTACCGAATTGGAATTAAATTCTGATATAGGAATTTCTAGTGCCGTTGTATAGACCAATTGAAATCGGTTATCGAAAGTTCCAGCTTCGGAATAAAAAGTATAAGGAGTTGTTTTAATTTCATGGGTACTATTTGTTGCTGTGTCAAAGATATAAACGGGTTGATTTTCTAAAAATAATCCATCTTTATTGGTAAGTGTAATAGTGAAATTCCCTGCTATTTCAGCTTTAAAACCTAGCGAAACCCTATCATTATCTGAAAATGCTAATGCACGACCTTGAATCGTATAATCCAATCCATCAATTATAGAAGACAAGGAATTCCCTGAATTCCCAAATGCCAATGCATCAAAATTTTTATCAAATCCCATTGTTGCCCCTTCAATATATCCAACCATAATCTGATTGTAATCGATTCCTGAAGTGTTAGAAAGATTCAACCACAAACGGTGGCGTTCAAGCGTTGTAGCATTTCTAAAAAACTGATTTTGAGTATTGTTCATACGCATCTCATTATTGAAATTAACCTTACCCGGTCCAATTGCTTTTACAATAAATCCTTGTCCCACTTGAAGTATCCCATTTGGGGTTAGTGATGGTACACCCGAAGTACCTGCTGTTGCGGCCGTTGAACCTGAGGCATTCCAAACAGCATAATTGGTTCCTGCTGGAAATAATCCGTTGGTTCCCATCGTTAACGTATGGGCATAAAAGTATAACGAGCCACTAATGTTTGGGTTTGCACCTATCAAACTACCTGCATCTATTGGAGAAGGATAGGGGTTTCCAACTAAGTTATACCCTGTTCCAGAAGTTTCTAGAGTAAATTGAATGTTTCCATTATTTGGTATTCCTGTAAAAACTCCTTCCCATGTTTGAGGAACTGTTGAAAATGTATTTGGTGCTCGAACGGCAAAACCTTTTCCAGGAATAAAAGTTGATGATGCCGACAAACCATTATTGATATAGGAATTTGTAGCAGTGGCATAGGTATAAAATCTATTGGTTAAAGTCAAAGGTGAAAATCCAAATAAATTTACATTCTCAACTGGCGATGACCATAAAGTATGATCCAAGCGAACTTGAAGTGCTGA
>JBIPNF010000134.1:0-6833 GCA_044373885.1 Flavobacterium sp.
TTTCATCAAAAATACGAATGTCATAACCGCAAACTGCTTTTCCAACTGACCCTGGTTTTACAAATGGTTTTTCAATTCCTATCATATTTGAAACCATTGGCCAACCAGATTCTGTTTGCCACCAATGATCAATTGCGGGAACAGGAATTTGTTCGTTATACCATTCCAATGTTGCAACATCGCAACGTTCACCTGCAAGAAATTGCGTTTTCAAAGAGCTCAAATCGTATTTCTTGATGAAATCTCCGTTTGGATCTTCCTTTTTTATGGCTCGAATAGCTGTTGGTGCCGTAAACATCGCATTGACTTTATGTTCTTCAATGATTCTCCAAAACGTACTTGAGTCAGGCGTTCTAATTGGTTTTCCTTCAAAAATTATAGTTGTATTTCTATTAATTAAAGGACCATAAACAATAAAACTATGTCCCACAACCCAACCAACATCAGAAGCTGCCCAAAAAATATCGTCTGGTTTTAATCCATAAATATAGTTCATTGAATATTTAAGTGCAATAGCATAACCCCCTGTATCTCTGACAATACCTTTTGGTTTTCCGGTTGTTCCAGAAGTGTATAAAACATATAATGGATGTGAAGCATTTAAAGGAACACAAGCTGTTTCTTCTGAACCATAAATCAAAGCATCATAATCTACATCGTATTTCTTAAATGGAATTCGAGCTCCTAATTTTCTATTGAAAACGATCACTTTTTTAGGTTTGTGTGATGCCAATTCAATTGCCTCATCTACCAAAGGTTTGTAAGCAATTAATCGATCTATTTCAATTCCTGAAGAGGCTGTTATTATTAGTCTCGGTTTGCAATCATCTATTCGAATTGCCAATTCGTGAGGTGCAAATCCACCAAATACAACAGAATGCGTCACTCCAATTCGAGCACAAGCCAACATTGCAAACGCGGCTTGAGGAATCATTGGCATATAAATCACAGCGGTATCTCCCTTTTTTAAACCTAACGATTGCATTCCACCAGCTAATTTTGCAACTTCAGTTTTAACTTCAGAATAGGTGTATTTTTTTACAGTTTGAGTAACAGGGGAATCGTAAATCAAAGCTACATTATCACCAAAACCATCCTGAATGTGTTTGTCTAATGCAAGATAACAAATGTTTAATTCTCCATCTTTATACCAAAGTGGATACCCATTTTCATCTTTTGATAAAATAAGTTCTGGCTTGTTATACCAATCAATTGAATCGGCCTGATCCTTCCAAAATGTTTCGGGTTGGTTTATACTTTTGGAGTATAATTCGTTGTAATTCATTTTTTGTTTTGTGTTAAAAAAGATTTATGGATTGAAATAATATGCTTATATAAATATTAACTGTCTAATAATTCGGTTACTTGTTCTACTAATTTCTTAATAGAAAAGGGCTTGACTACATATAAATTAGCACCTAATCCTAATCCTTTTTCAATGTCTTTTTCTTTGTTTTTTGCTGATAAAAATAAAACCTTACAATGATTTAATCGATCGTCTTTTTTTATTTGCTTCAGCGTTTCAAAACCGTCTACATTGGGCATCATCACATCCAAAATAATAATATCTGGCTGCTGATTTTTTAAAATATCCAATGCTTCTTGACCATCGCGAGCAATAAAAACTTCAAAATTATTCTTTTTAAAAGTATATTCTAAAGCCATAACAATGTTTGGTTCATCATCAACAATTAAAATTTTCTTCATTATTAAGAGTTTATGTTGGTTTTATAATTGGGTAGTGTAAAGGTAAACATTGCTCCACCTCCGTCTGTATTTTCTGCCCAAATTGTTCCTTTATGATGTTCAATTATTTTTTTACAAATAGCCAATCCCAAACCGCTTCCGATTGGTTTTTTTACATTTTGATTCCTTGATTGATAGAATTTATCAAAAATAGCTTCAAAATCATTATCGGCAATTCCTTTTCCATTATTATGAATTTTAACTTCAATTACGTCTTGATTTTCAACAATTGAAATCGTGATTTTACCATAAGATTCATCACAAAATTTAATAGCGTTGGAAATCAAATTGTGAATGACTTGAACAATACGTTCTTCATCATAAAATGCCTTTATTTCATTTGAACCTTGATTAAATTCAACCGTAATGTGCTTGTTTTTAATTAATTGATGTAATGATTCTAATGTATTTCGGATTGTTTTTGAAATATCATTATTGGATAAATACAACTTTTGTTTGCCAGTTTCAAATTTTTCTAAATCTAATATTTTATCAATTAAGCGATTCAACCTGTCAGATTCAGAAATTATATTTTGTAGAAATTGCTTTCTAACTTCTTCTGGCATATTATCATCATCGTGAAGAATTTCGCTAGCCGCTCGGATTGCTGTAATTGGCGTTCTTAATTCGTGAGTAACGGTATCTAAAAATTCATCTTTCTGAACATCTTTGTTTACCAATTCTTGATTAGCATCCTTTAATTGATTGGATATTATTTTTAATTCGTTAGAAGTTTCTGTTAATTTCTTATTTACAAGAATATTTTCTTTCGATTCCTCTAAAATTCTCAACACTTCTGTGAGGGAAATTTTATCTTCTTTGACCACATTTGAAATTAATATTTTCGCAGAAGCGGTTCCGATATGACCCGTTAATAAATTTTCTGCAAACTTAATAAATCTAGCATCTGCGGTGGTTACATCCTTGTCGATATTGTATTTTAAATTAAAAATAGAAAGCGCTCTTTTAGTTTTAGCTTCTCCAAGAAAACGAAGTAACACTTTTTGAATATCTGATATATAAGCAGTTCCTTTCCATACAAAAGCATCTTCGTGATTGGTATTGTATTTATCAATATCAACAAACATTTCAGCATAATTTCGTTCTCTGTAATTTCCTTTAAAACTAACAGAAATTGCAAAATAGGAAATCATATTAAAAAACAAACTCCAAAAAACAGCGTGTGGAATGGGTTGTAAATAATCCAAACCCAAAAGTTGGAAAGGTTTTAAAAGTGCAATTCCCCATGGACCATTTTGAATAAATTGGTTGGTTGAATCAGTAATTCCAATGGCATAAGGAATCAAAAGCGTATAAATACAAATTAGAAAACCAATTACAATTCCAGTAATTGCGCCTTGTTTCGATCCTCTTCTCCAAAATAATGCACCAAAAAAAGAAGGTGCTAATTGTCCAACAATTACAAAGGAAACAAGTCCAATGGATACCAATGAATAATCTAAAATAAAAACTCTATAGATTGCATATCCTAAAATAATAAGAATAAAAATTCCGATTTTCCGACTGTTTAAAATTCGTTTACTATTTTTCTCTGGTGATGAATTTTGCAAGGAACCGATAAACCCGTAAGGAATTAAAAAGTTATTACTAACCATTGTAGAAAGTGCTATTGAAGATACAATAATCATAGAAATCGCTGCTGAAAAACCTCCTAAAAACACCAAAATAGTCAAAAAATTATTATTGAAAAATTGAGGAATTAATAAAGAATACGTATCAGAATTCATTCCTTTTCCTTGAAAAAGTATGTTTCCGCCCCAAGCAATTGGAAACACAAAGATATTAAACAGTAATAAATACAAAGGGAAAAGCCACATTGCCGTTTTGATATGTGATTCTTTATTATTTTCTACAATTGCAGTATGAAATTGTCTTGGTAATAAAAAAACAGCAAACATTGAAAGTAAGCATAGGAAAAACCAATTGATTCCTTTTGCCAAACCACCAATCGTATTTTTCGCTTCAAAACCATCTAATACAGAGGATTTTGTATAAATATCTCCAAAACCATCGTAAACAAAATAGGTTACATAGATTCCAATAATAAGGAAGAAAACCAATTTTATTATTGATTCTAATGCAACAGCGGTAACAATTCCGCGTCTTTTTTCAGAAGCATCGGCATATCTAGTTCCGTAATAGGAGGCAAATAATGCTAAAGCGATGCAAACAAAAGTTGTTGTATCTGTAAAAATGTTAGAGCTCGAAGGTGTTTTGGTTACAATATGAAATGTTTCAGAAATTGATTTAAGTTGTAATGAAATGTAAGGTAAAATTCCAACAACACAAACAAACGTAACTAAAGCCCCAAGAAATCGATTGTTTCCGTATCGTAAGGATATAAAATCGGCAATACTTGAAATTTTATTTACTCTTGATATGCGAATGATTTTTTTAAGAATTAGCAACCAAAGTGGAATGATTATGATTGGTCCTAAATAAATAGGGAGGTAATTTAGACCCGAATCAGCAGCGACTCCAATACTTCCATAATAAGTCCAAGCCGTACAATAAACCGCTAATGAAAAAGAATAAATGTAAGGATTATTTGTCCATTTTGAATGGCTTCGTTTTTCAGCCCAATGCGCAATATAAAAGAGCATTAGTACATAAAAACCAAGAATTAATAAAAGGCCAATGCTACTCATGGTATTTTTTTAAAATTATAAAAGTAACACCAATTGAAAATAAGCATACAGAAAAAAAATAGATATAAATTATAGGAATACCCAAAAGAGGTTTTGCACTATCAAAAAGTAACAAAAGTGGAATATTCAACGCCATTAGAGATAGCATTGAAAGAATAACCAATTTTTGTTCGTGTCTCTTTTTCATATTGCAATAAAAATAAACAATCCCTGCTATTAAAAAAGGCAGAGATTGTTATTTTTTGATTAAATTTTATTTGTGAATTTTTTCGTCATAATCACCCATCAGTGCATAGTAACCAAAAGTCCCTAGTCCTAAAACTATTAAAGGCGTTAATACAAAAAGGATGATAATTCCAAATACCAAATCGTCTTGTTTGCCTGAAGCAAATTTTGGTAATCCAAATTCAAAGATGCAAAAATAGGCGGCAGCTATTGCAAGCGCTATCCAAACCATTCCTAATACTCGTTTTAATTGATTCATAATATATATTTTAAACGTGAATATTTTTATCGTTATTTTTAATGTAAACCATTCCAATTACAAAACAAACAGATGCAATTACAATTGGATACCAAAGTCCTTCAAGGTAAAATTCTGGCATTCCTGAATCTTTTGCGTGTGTTACAAAATAGGTTGAAATTGCAGGAAGTAAACCTCCAAATATTCCATTTCCAATATGATACGGCAATGACATTGATGTATATCGAATTTTCACTGGGAACATTTCAACAAGGAATGCTGCAATTGGACCGTAAACCATTGTTACAAATAATACTTGAATAAATATCAAAAATATCAATGACCATTTATCACTTTCGTTTATTTTGATTGTAGTTTTGACTTCAACTTTTGGTTTCCCATCAACAACCATCGCCTTTCCATTTTCTAAAGATACCGTTTTTACTTCAAGCAAAGTAGTTTCATCAGAATATACTTTGTTTGTAGTATAAATTGAATCCATTGTTTGCTTTTTGTTCTCTTTTAATTCTGCTAATAAAGTAGTTTTTTCAACAATTTCAGTTTTATTTTTAACAGAAGTTGTTTCGTACATTGCTTTGTAGATTGGTCTGTATAACAAAATTGCCAATAACATTCCGCCCATCATAATGTATTTTCTTCCTACTTTATCACTCAACCAACCAAATAAAATAAAGAATGGTGTTCCTAATAATAATGAAATTCCTAACAATCCATCAACCTGAGAAGAATCAATTGACATTACAGTTTTCATAAAACTCATCGCATAGAATTGTCCCGTGTACCAAACAACTCCTTGTCCCATTGTTGCGCCAAATAAAGCCAACAATACGAATTTCATATTAAAACGATTTCCAAAACTTTCTTTCAATGGATTTGTACTTGTTTTCCCTTCGGCTTTCGCTTTCGCAAATACAGGAGATTCGTCCATATTTTTTCTAATCAAATAAGAAACTCCAACCATTATAATTGAAACCCAAAATGGAACTCTCCATCCCCAAGCATCAAATTCTTCAGGAGTTAAAACATTTCTTGTCGCTAAAATCACCATTAATGAAATAAATAATCCTACTGTTGCTGTAGTTTGAATCCAAGAAGTCCAATATCCACGTTGTCCAACAGGCGAATGTTCAGCTACATAGGTTGCGGCTCCGCCATATTCTCCACCTAATGCAAGACCTTGTAATAATCGTAGTATTAAAACTAATAACGGTGCCATAAATCCAATTGTTTCATAACTTGGAATACAACCAATTAAGAAAGTTGCTCCCCCCATCAATACAAGCGTAACCATAAATGTATATTTTCTTCCGATTAAATCTCCTAATCTTCCGAAGAATAATGCTCCAAACGGACGCACTACGAAACCTGCTGCAAATGTTGCCAATGTTGATAAAAAGGCAGCTGTTGGATTGTCAGAAGGGAAAAATTTTGTTGAAATAACAACGGCCAAACTTCCAAAAATATAGAAATCGTACCATTCAATCATTGTTCCCATTGAGGAAGCGGATATTACTTTCCAAATTCCTTTTGTTGATTTTTCTTTCATAAAAATGTGTTTAAAATTTTGGTTGTTATAAATAGATTTGTAATTGAACTAAGAATTCGCCTTTGGCACCAGAGATTGTTGATGGATTTGAATATACAGGTCTTGTAGAATATTGTGCCGTAATTTTTGCATGTTGTCCGTCTAAGAAAAAATTTGTACCAAGATCAAATTGCGTGCTTGATTTCTCCAAAGCATCAAAGTTTTTATAGGTAAAAGCACCAAATGGCTGAACTCTTACTTTAGGTTTGTCGGTTTTTGATGGCAATAAAACCCCAGCTTGTGTGTACCAAATATTTCCAGAACCTATAGAAGGTTGAGAATTTCCTGCACCAGCCATTGCTTTCTCGCCAATAAAGTTTGGATCTATAGAGCCGATGTTCATAATTCC
>JBIPNF010000135.1:0-6831 GCA_044373885.1 Flavobacterium sp.
TTAAATAGTCAATCAAAAGATTGCTTTGATTTTTATCAAAATAGGCTTTCAAACTATTTTGTGTTTTCTCTACTTGCGTAGGCAAAGAGGATTGTGCCCAAATTTGTCCGTGTGGATGTGGATTGCTACAACCCATTACACTTCCTTTGTTTTCAAAAATTTGCACGTAATTAATATAATCAACATTGCCCAAATCCGTATATTCTCGTTGCCAAGTTCGAATAATTTCTTCGATTGTTGGCAAATCCATTTCTGGTAAAGTGATATTGTGTTTTGGTGAGAAGCACACTACTTTGGAGATTCCTCTTTCTGGTTTTACTTTAAAAAAAGTAGCTTCATTACTTTCTTCAAATTCAATTTCTTCATGTTTTAAAGCAGCAAAATCATTCTCGAACACAAACGAACTAGAGTATTTTGGATTTACTTCTCCATTTGCACGAACATTACCTGGACATAAGTAACATTCTTGGTCATATTCTGGTCTTTCATCATTGGCAACAGTTTCCTTCTGACCTTGCCAAGGACGTTTTGCTCGGTGTGGAGAAACCAAAACCCATTCGTTTATAAGTGGATTAAACCGTCTGTGTGGATCTTCGTAGATATCAAATTTTTTCATTATAATTAGTTTTTATAAAGTGAAGTTCCGTTAGAAATTTTTACATCGTATATTTTTAATTCTATGTTAAATTGGTCTGCATATAATTTAGTAAATTTCTCTTTTACAGTACTTTCGCTTCCCTTTTTTACTAAATTGATGGTGCAACCTCCAAAACCACCTCCCATTAATCGAGATCCAATTACATCCTCTTCGGCTTTAGCCAAATCTACTAGATAGTCCAATTCGGCGCAGCTTACTTCATAATCTTTTGACAATCCCCGATGGGTTTCAAACATTAATTTTCCTAATGTTTTAATATCTCCTTTATCAAGGGCTGTACAAGCTTGAATGACACGTTTTATTTCTTTTACGGCATATAAACTTCTTCTAAAGACATTATCTGTCATTTTAGATTTCAAACCAATTAATAATTCTTCATTACAGTCTCTGAAGCTATTAATTTCAGGATAATTGTCATTGATAATACTTAATCCTTCTTCACATTCTATACGTCGATTATTGTATTCGGATGTAAATAAGGAATGTTGTACGTTGCTATCAAATAAAATTAAAGAATAATCAACAAAATCAGCATCGTGGTAGGTATAATCCAAAGTACGGCAATCAATTTTTATTACTTTGTTTTCTAATCCCATTACACTAGAAAACTGATCCATTATGCCACAATTAATTCCAACCCAGTGCTCGGCACTTTGTCCCATTAAAGCCATATCGATTGATTTTATTCCCAAATTAAACATTTCATTAATTCCGAATAAAAATCCACATTCTAAGGCTGCCGACGACGACAAACCAGAACCAATTGGAATATTACTACTAAAAGTGCAGTTAAAACCGCCTATTTTGTGTCCTTTTAATTTTAATTGAAACAAAACACCCCGTAAATAATTAGTCCAAACGACATCGCTTACTATTTCTTCTTTTGTAATATCGATTAATACGGATTCATTCAAATCAATAGCCTTAATGTTTGCGGTATTAGAATTGTTTATTTCAAATGCAAAACAAACTATTTTATCAATGGCTGCAGGTAAAACATAACCATCATTATAATCTATATGCTCTCCAATAATATTAATTCTCCCTGGTGAAAGAACTATTTTATCGGGTATATTCCCAAAGGTTTCTTTAAAAAAACCAGTTGTGTTTTGTATTAAAATCTCATTCATTATTGAATAATTTAGTAGTATTATTTGTTAATTCTAAGTCAGTAAGCTATTAGCTATTTTGAAACTTATAAATAGTTTTATGTTGATATACTTCGTCTTTTCTTAAAAAAGCATTAGGGAAATGATTGTGATTAGGTGCGTCAGGAAAATTTTGAGTTTCAAAACAAATCCCACTCAAAGGGTGGTAATCTGCATTTTCCTTACCTTTTATTAAATTAAAACAATTTCCTCCTACATAAATATGTACAGCCGGTTGATTCGTAAATACCAACATTTCTAAATTATTTTTAGGGCTGAAAAGTGAAGCTTTGATTTCCTCACCATCATTCAAAACAAAAGAGGTATCTATTGTTTGAGGGCATTTTTTGGCTTGGTTAAAATCAAAAAGGTTGTTTTCTAAATTCAAAAATTGACCCGTTGGAATATTGTGTTCATTAGTTTCCAATATTTTATTGGAATTAATTGATAATTTCTGTTCTAAAATAGTGGAATTATGCCCATCAAGATTAAAATAGCTGTGATGGGTCAAGTTGATTATTGTATCCTCCGAAGTCGTGGCAACGTACTCAATAATCAATTCATTTTCATCTGATAAAGTATAGGTCAATTCAACCGATAAATCTCCAGGATAATTTTCTTCCCCATTAGGACTGAAATAACTTAAAGTTATGGATGGGTTTTTTCCTTCGGTCACGTTTTTAATCTTCCATTGTTTTTGGCTAAAGCCACTATTACCGCCATGCAAGGAATGCCCATTATTATTACTATTCAAATCAATTGATTTGCCGTTCAAACTAAAAGTACTGTTATTAATTCTGCCTGCATAACGCCCTACTGTTGCTCCAAAATACGGTGCACCCTTTAAATAGAAAGAATTTAAATAGGCTTCCATGGTATCAAAACCTAAAACCACATCCAAAAAATCACCATTTTTCAATGGTGTTTTTAATGATGTTATGGTGGCTCCATAAGTGATAACCTTCAATTGCATTCCATTTTTATTGGTTAGTTCACAAGAATCAATAACGCCACCATCAGGCAAATTTCCAAAGAATTTGATTACAGAACACTTATTTAAAAATGAATTCATTATTATTTTTATATTTTTTTTATCAAAAGTGAAATTCAAAATTAAATTAATTATCGATATTTTACATACTAGTACCTACCAGTTTTTATGTATTTTTGTAAAAAAAATTATGCGTGTCATATCTATTCAAAATAATCAAGGAATACCAAAGTACAAACAAATCATTTCCTCAATTGAAAAAACAATTGAGAAAGGTCATTTAAAAAAGGATGAAAAACTTCCCTCCATAAACAAAGTATGCCTTGAGTTTTCGATATCTCGGGACACCGTTTTACAGGCCTATGAAGAGTTAAAAAAGCGAGGCATTATATACGCTATTCTTGGCAAAGGCTACTATGTCAAAAGTACTGAAGTCAAAATAAAACAACGCGTTTTTTTACTTTTTGAAGAACTGAATATTTTCAAGGAAGACTTATACAATTCCTTTATTGAAAACATTGGAAAAGGCATACAAGTTGATATTTTCTTTCATCATTTTAATCTTCAGGTTTTTCAAAAAATAATCAATGACAGCAATGGAAACTATACCAAATATATCATAATGCCCACTAATTTAGTTGGAGCATCGGCAATCATAAAAACCCTACCAGTTGATGAGATTTATATATTAGACCAAACAAATGCGGAATTAAAATCCTTTCCTGCGGTGTATCAAAATCACCAGAAAGATATTTACAATGGCTTAGAAAAAGGTAAAATGAGATTAAACAATTATGAAAAACTAATCTTGATTTTTCCGGGATTTAGGGAGCCTTTAGGAATGAAAATTGGCTTCAAAAAATTTTGTAAAGACTTCGAGTTTAGCGCTACGGTTATTGCTGATTTTAAAGACAGGGAAATAAAAAAAGGCGAAGTATATATTATTCCTGACGATAGGGATTTAGTAAAAGTTATTGAAAAAGCTAAGCTACAAAATTTAATACTTGGAGTAGATTTCGGAATCATATCTTATAACGAAACCCCTTTGAAAAAAGTGGTAGAAAGCGGCATCACTACCATATCTACTGATTTTGTTGCGATGGGAAAAATTCTAGCCCAAATGATTTTGAAAGGAAAAAAGGAACAAATAGAAAATAAAAGCACTTTGATTATTCGCCACTCTTTATAAAAATCAGAATTCTCTACATGCTCATTTTTGCCGTAAAAGGATGTTAAATTTAAAATTTCCTTACACCATTTCCTTACTCCGTTAAATTTAATTTGAAATAATTTTCCATAAAAAAACCCTTAATACTAATGATATTAAGTGTTTTTCGTTGTAGCGAGAGAGAGATTTGAACTCTCGACCTCAGGGTTATGAAGGTCTTGAATACTTACTTCTCATTCAACTGAGAAAGTTCTTAAAGAACATTACTTAGATCCGAAAGTAATCTCATCAATTGAAAAGGCCGTATTGGAAGTTGGTGTTTTCGGATGGATTTTATCTATATTTATTTTTTTGATTAATCCCTAAAATTAATTTTTAGGGATTTTTTTATTTATCTAAATCTTACCTCTCTTAAATTCCTAACTTGAATGAATTTATCTTTTTTTAAATTATATGTTTATGCATATAAAATAATATAAAAATAATAAATTATATCTAATTGCATATAATTTTGTATATTTGCCTAAATTTATATCTAATTACATATAATGAAAGCATTATCTGATTTTGTAAAAGAACGAAGAAAAGAAGTAAATCTTACACAGGAAGAGTTTGCAGAGCGAATAGGCGTTGCTCTTACTGTGATTAGAAAGATAGAGCAAGGAAAAACAAATATGAACCTTGATAAAGTAAATATGGTTTTAAAAATGTTTGGTCATGAATTAGTGCCTGTGAAAATTTTAGATAAAACGAAATGAGACAAGCAAATATTTTTTATAAATCAATTTTGGCTGGAGTTTTAACAGAAACTAATGATGGGGAATATATTTTTAAGTATGTGGATTCCTATATTAAAAATCATCCTAAAGATTTTATAACTTTCACAATGCCGGTAACTTCTAAAGAATTTATTGATAAAAGGTTGTTTCCTTTTTTTGATGGATTAATACCCGAAGGTTGGTTGTTGGATATAGTAGTGAAAAATTGGAAACTCAACCCCAATGATAGAATGGGATTGCTATTGTCTTGTTGTCAAAATTGTATTGGTGCTGTGAGTGTTGTTCCAATTAAAAAAGAAAGTGATGAATAAGTGTTTATACTGTTACCAAGAAGTTGAAAATGGTGCTGATTTTCATGAAAAATGTAGTCTTGATTTTTTTGGATCGAAAAATCCTCCAATAATTTCCTATGCTTTAAATCAAATGACCGATTTGGCAAAAAATGTTGTGGAAAGAAGTGTTACTCTTCCCGGTGTTCAGCCAAAACTATCCATGTCTATTGTAAAAGATAAATTTGAGAAAAACGCTGAAAGATTAACTATTGATGGAGCGTTAGGGGGGAATTATATTTTTAAACCACCCAATAGTGATTTTGTTGAAATGCCAGAGAATGAACATGTAACAATGAGAATTGCAGAATCTTTTGGAATTAAAGTAGTGCCAAGTAGTTTAGTTCGTTTAGCATCAGGAGAACTTTCATATATCACAAAGCGTATTGATAGAGCAGTTGATGGTACTAAAATTCATATGATAGATATGTTTCAAATTACAGAAGCATTTGATAAGTATAAAAGCTCGATGGAAAAAGTAGGGAAAGCACTTCAAAGCTATTCCGAAAATCCGATTTTGGATAAATTGTTTCTATTTGAATTAACCTTGTTCTGTTATTTGACTGGTAATAATGATATGCATCTAAAAAACTTTTCGATGATTTCTTCACCATCGGGCTGGATATTGGCACCAGCTTATGACTTATTAAATGTTGCAATAGTAAATCCTGATGATAAAGAAGAATTAGCATTAACACTTGAATCTAAAAAAAACAAACTAAAATTTGAAGATTTTGTAAAATTTGGGACCCGATTAGAATTAAATGAAAAGCAAATTAAAGGTGTTTTCAAAAGATTTTTAAAGAACAAACATCAAGCAATCAATTGGATTGACAAATCATTTTTGTCAGAGAAGATGAAAACAAATTATTTAGAATTGTTAGAAAATCGATATAGTAAAGTGGACATGCTAACTTTACCCTCATAAAAAGTTAAGAATAAAAACCTTAATTTTAATTTATGAAAAAGACACGAAAAGCTTGAATCTCTGTATTTCTTCAAATTAAAACTGTATTTAAAAGACAATTATCAAATGCAGCAAGTGCATGGCAGACCCAATCATCCACAAACACAAGGAAAGATTGTACGCTATCACAGAACCATGAAAAACGTTCTGAAACTTTATAATTACTTGGCGCCAGAAAAATTAGAAGCTGCTTTACAAAAGTTTGTTAACCGATACAATAATGAGTGATATCATAAATCATTAAAAAACTTAACACCTGCAGATGTGTATTTTGGAAGAGGTGAAATGATATTAAAAGAAAGACAAAAATTGAAGAAAATTGCAATTATTAATCGTAGAAATGAGTACCAAAAATTAAAATTAACAAGAAATAAAAAAAAACATTTATCTTTGAATTATTAACTGAATACTCTCTTAGGAAAAGTTCACTTTAGATTGAAAATATAAAATTATGAATACTATTTACAAATTAAAATATTCAAATCGTTATTACATGTTACTTCTATTAGTTTTTCTATTTAGCTTTAACACTTATAAGGCTTTCTCACAAGACTATGGGTTAACATTTAATGGACAGAATTACTCTCTTGATGAACGAACAGGTCTTAATTTAACACCTAACGAATTTGTGTCCTTTAACGATGAATTTGGTATCACATTTGATATTAAAATTGATTTGATGCAAAAACGTTTATTTGGTTATATTTTAAGAGTAATTAATGATAAGAATCAAAATATTGATTTAATTATTTCCAACAATCCTACAGCAAATAATACGGTTAAAAGTTTAA
>JBIPNF010000136.1:0-6799 GCA_044373885.1 Flavobacterium sp.
TGGATTTTCATTATTAGATTTACTACACGATGAAAAGTATATTGCTATAAAAAGTGGCAACATAAATAATATTTTGCGGATTTTATTTTTCATAGCATTATTAATATCAAATTTTTCATTTTTTTTTGAAAATTAAGGATTATTTTTATTTTTCACCAATTTTATAATTACCCTAATCTGAAGTGATAACTAAAACAACTTCGCAATCTCGCTATTCACAAACTCCAAAAAGCGTTCGTCTGCTACTGTAAAAGGATCTAAAACATTAGAATCAATGTCGATTTGACCAATATTTTCTCCATTTACAAATAACGGAACTACAATTTCTGATTTTACAGTGAAACTACATGCAATATAATTATCCTGGGCTGCTACATCTGGAACTACGAAATTTTGATTTGAAACTGCAACTTGTCCACAAATGCCTTTCCCAAATGGAATAACCGTGTGGTCTGTAGGTGCACCAACATACGGACCAAGTAGTAATTCTTCCTTTTTTCCATTTCGAAAATAAAATCCAACCCAATTATAGTAGTCTATATTTTGTTCAAGGAGTTTGCAGATTTGCAATAGTTTTTCATCACGTGTTGCGATTTTGTCAGAAACTAGCTCAATTATATATGGTTTTAGTGCGTCAAAAGTCATAATTTATATTTTTACAAAAGTATTTAATTGTTGTTGTCTATTTTTACATAAATTTGTTAAAAATTACAATTGTGAAGAAATACTGGTCTCAATACAAGCCGTTTTTGCTTTTCTTAGGGAAATTTGCCGTGACTTATTTAGTTTTGACATTTTCCTATCAATATTATTTGAACCAATTTGATGTGGAGAATAACGAAGTTGACGGTTTTACAAAAATAGTAACAGATCAAGTCGAAAATACGCTTTTGTTTTTTAATAGTGATGTTCGCACTGAAATTCACCCAACTGAACCGAGTTATAAATTTTTCTATAAGGAAAGATATGTTTCAAGAATTGTTGAAGGTTGCAATGCTTTGAGTGTAGTTATTTTATTTATAGCCTTTGTTATTGCTTTTTCAGGGAAATTAAAACATACAATTTTATATATAATGGGCGGAAGTTTGATAATTCACATATTAAACATCACAAGAATTGCACTTTTAATGGCCGCTTTTTATTATTTCCCTGAAGCAAATATGATTTTGCACGATATTCTTTTTCCTTTAGCAATTTATGGAACTGTATTTATTTTGTGGGTAATTTGGGTTAATAAATTTTCATATTATGCTAAAAAAACTGCTGAATAACAAATTTAGAATTCTTATTTTAATAGTATTGGTATCTTTTTTAGCGATAATCCGTATAGTTGAGAAATCGATATTTTATGATCCTTTGCTGCACTATTTTAAGTCGGATTATACTAATTTTCCATTACCATTAATAGATAACTTCAAATTATTTTTCGGTTTATTTTTTAGATATTCATTAAACACAATTGTGTCAATTGCGATTATTTATATTGCTTTTAAAGATTTTGGGTTGGTCAAATTCGCTACTATTTTGTATTTGATTTTCTTTGTAATTCTAACTGCAATTTTCTTTTTCGTACTTTCATTTTATGGTGAAGAAAGCAAAATGACATTATTTTATATCCGAAGATTTTTAATTCAACCGCTATTATTATTGTTATTTATTCCCGGTTTTTATATCCAAAAACAAAGCCGTTAATACAATATTTTCATTATCTTTAAGGAGGCGTTAAATTCTTTACTATTTAAATTTAAAGAAGATGAAAATTGTAAAATACTCAGGCGACATTGTTGACTTCAATCCCGAAAAATTAAAAATTTCGCTTCTCAAATCGGGTGCAAGTGTGCATGTTGTTAACGACATTATAAAATCCATTAGAAAAGAATTATACGAAGGGATTCCTACAAAAAAAATATACAAAATGGCTTTTGCATTATTAAAAAAGGAAGCCAATGCACACGCCGCAAGATATAATTTGCGTTCAGCACTTCAGTTATTAGGGCCTTCTGGATTTTTCTTCGAGAAATATATAGCCCGACTTTTTCAAGCGGAACATTTTGAAACCAAACTAAATTTGACGTTACAAGGAAAGTGTGTTTCTCACGAAATTGATGTTTTGATTAAAAAAAACAATCTGATTTCGATGGTAGAATGCAAGTTTCACGCTGGAAGAGAAGCTGTTTCTGATGTGAAAGTGCCAATGTATATTTTGTCCCGTTTCAATGATTTGAAAGACAAGGAATATTCGATTTTCTCTAAAAAAGATTGTATTTCTAAATGTTGGATTGTCACCAATAATCGTTTTACTTCTGATGCAATCGCTTTTGCAAAATGTTCTGGATTGAATTTATTGAGTTGGAATTACCCCGAATTAAACAACTTAAAAACAAAAAATGATTTCGATTATTTGTATCCCGTAACTTGTTTGACCACATTGTCCCTTGGCGAAAAAGACAAACTTTTGATTTTGGATGTACTATTAGTTAAAGAAATTATCAACAATTCTGAATGTCTCGAAAAAATCGGATTAAGCCCCAATCGAATAAAAAATGTACTAAAAGAAGCTTCTGAATTGTGTAAATATATTTGAATTTAATAACATTAAATAAAGATACGATGAAAGTTAAATTTATTGGCGGAGCGGGAACTGTAACCGGTTCCAAAACATTAATCGAAAGCAATGGAATTCGGATTTTAATTGATTGTGGATTATTTCAAGGAATAAAACCACTGCGAGAACTCAACTGGGAACCCCTTCCTATTTTGCCGTCAACAATTGATTTTGTATTGTTAACTCACGGTCATTTAGATCATTCTGGATGGCTTCCAAGGTTAGTAAATCAAGGATTTGAAGGTAAAATATATTGCACAAGTCCAACGAAAGACATTGCAAAATTAATTCTTTCGGACAGTGGAAAAATTCAAGAAGAAGAGGCTAGAAAAGCAAATGAAGGGAACTATTCTAAACATCAAATTGCAGAACCACTTTATACTGTGGAACAAGCTCAAAAAGTTTTTCCGCATTTCAGAGTCATTAAAACCAATGAATCTATTGCGTTAGATGCCGAAATTGAAGCTCGGTTTTTCAATGCAGGACATATTATTGGGGCGTGTAGTATCGAATTAAAAATTGAAAATAAAACCTTAGTTTTTTCTGGAGATATTGGTCGTGACAATGATGTTTTGATGTATGCACCCGTAAAACCAAAAAAAGCAGATTATATTTTTCTTGAAAGTACGTATGGAAATCGGATTCATCCTAATAAAGATTCAAAATTAGAATTGGAAATGTACATTAATACTACTTTTCAAAAAGGAGGAACAATCATAATTCCAAGTTTTGCTGTGGAACGAGCACAAAGTATTATGTATCTGCTTTGGCAACTAAAAAAAGAAAATAGAATCCCAAATATTCCATATATAATTGACACCCCAATGGGAATTTCAGCGTTGGATATTTTTTCAAATAATAAAAAATGGCATAAATTATCCTTGGACGAATGTTTTGAAATGGAGAAAATGTTCTCTTTAGTTTCAGATTATCAGGAAACGATGAATGTCATTTTTGACGAACAATCAAAAGTGGTAATTGCGGCAAGCGGAATGGTTACGGGCGGTAGGGTTTTGAGTTATTTGGAACATTATATAGGATTGCCCGAAACAACGATAATTATTGTTGGTTTTCAAGCGGAAGGAACTCGTGGGCGAAAATTATTGGAAGGCGCAAAAGAATTGAAAATTCACGGGAAATATTATCCTGTGTTGGCAAAAATTCTCGAAATTGAAGGATTATCGGCTCACGGAGATCAAAATGATTTGGTAAATTGGCTTTCAGAATTGGAAAATCAACCTAAAAAAGTATTTTTAGTACATGGAGAAAACCAGCCAGCAGACGAATTACGAATTAAAATCATTGAGAAATATCATTTTGAATGTACGATTCCATTAATGGGGCAAGAATTTGAATTGTAAAATTTAACAAGAATTTGATTTTAAACTAATTTTATAAACTAACTTTGCGCTATGAATTTTCGAAAACATATTTGCGGTTTCCTTGCGGTTTTATTGTTGGTTTCCAACGTAGGATTTGCATTTAATGTGCATTATTGTGGCGACGAAATTGCTTCTGTTTCTTTAAAATCTGCATTTTCATCAAAAGATACTGAGGAAAATTGTTGCGGAATTGTTGAGGAAAAATCACATTGTTGTGAAGACAAAGTATTTCATTTCCAAAAAAAATCGGAAACTTCAACTTTCCATGTATTTACTTTCAATTCTGATATTTTATTTTTAAATCAGGATTGGAAACCCTTTCAAATTACTTCAACCCCGAATTTCAACAGAAATTCAACTATTTCTTATTTTTGCGATGCCAATGCGCCACCGTTTTTTAAGTTGTACAGCCAATATATTTTCTACGCCTAATTTTATGTTTTTGTAATTAGAATCGCAATTTTTGTGGTTTCTAAATATTTAAAAACATTAAAATTATAAATATGAAAAAACAAATTTCATTACTTTTATTGTTGTGGTTTTGTTCGTTTAATTCCTATTCTCAAGATACTTTAAAGGAAATTAAGGTTCAAAGCGCAAATAAAAGTTTGCAAAAATCATTAAAATTAACTGCAAATACGATCCTGCTTTCAAGTAAAGAATTGTTGAAAGCCGCTTGCTGTAATTTGGCTGAAAGTTTTGAAACAAATCCCTCTATAGATGTCAATTTTTCAGATGCTTTAACAGGAACAAAACAAATCAAAATGCTTGGTTTAACAAGTCCGTATTTGATGATTACCGAAGAGAACATTCCTTCTGTTCGTGGTGCTTCACAAGCGTACGGATTGTCATTTACACCTGGGACTTGGGTTGAAAGTATCCAAATTACGAAAGGAGCAGGGAGCGTTGTGAATGGTTATGAAAGTATTTCAGGACAAATAAATACAGAATTAATTAAGCCCATAAAAGACATTCCTTTTTTCTTAAATGCTTATGGCTCTTCAGATTCTCGCTTTGAATTGAACACGCATTTCAATAGAAAAATATCTGATAAATGGGCAACAAGTTTATTCATACACGGAAATACTCGAGTTTCTAAAAATGATATGAACAACGATGGTTTTCTCGATAATCCATTGGCGAAGCAAGTCAATATTTTGAATCGTTGGCAATATACAAATGCTGAAAAAGGCTGGGTTAGTTTCGTAAATTTCCGTTATATGAATGACAAGAAACAAACGGGAGAATTAAATTTTGATCCCAATCGAGATAAACTGACTACGAATTATTGGGGTTCAGAAATCAATACCCAGCGAATTGATATTTCAACAAAAATCGGCTATGTTTTTCCGGATATGCCGTTCCAAAGTATTGGATTTCAAAATGCGTTTAACAGTCACAATCAAGAATCGTATTTTGGGTTGAATCAATACAATATCAAACAAAAAAGCTATTATTCGAACTTAATTTTCAATTCTATAATTGATAATACGATGCATAAATTTGCTACAGGTTTGAATTTTACGTATGATAAATATGAGGAATTTGTTAATGTCGCAGATTACAGTAGAACCGATAATTCTGCGGGAGCTTTTTTTGAATACACATACGATAATTCGGATAATTTCAGTATTGTTTTGGGTGGTAGGGTTGATAATCATAACCGATTAGGAACTTTTTTGACACCAAGATTACACGTTCGACACAATCCTTGGGAGAAGGGAGTTTTGCGATTTTCTGCAGGTCGTGGAAAGCGAAGTGCGAATATTTTTGCTGAAAACCAACACCTTTTTGGGAGTTCAAGAAACTTTGAAATTTTAAATTCTGGAGGAAAAATTTATGGACTAAATCCTGAAATTGCGTGGAATTACGGTTTGAGTTTTTCACAGGGATTTAAACTTTTTAATAGGAGTGGAGATTTAGGATTTGATTTCTACAGAACTGATTTTCAAAATCAAGTAGTGGTTGATTTGTATCAAGGGCCACAGCAAGTGGTGTTTTATAATTTAAATGGAAAATCATTTGCAAATAGTTTACAAGTTGAGTTTAATTATGAATTGGCGAAACACTTTAATTTGAGAACTGCTTATAAATATTACGATATTCAAACTGATTATCAATTTGTTACTCAAGAAAGACCGTTGCAAGCTAAACATCGATTTTTTGGAAATTTAGAATACCAAACTCATTTATTGGATGATGGAAAACAATGGAAGTTTGATTTTACTTTAAATTGGCTTGGAAAACAAAGGTTACCAACTACTATTTCCAACTCTGGTTTAGATTCTATGCCAGAATATTCGCCTTCATTTTCTGTGATGAATATACAAGTTACAAGAGTATTTTCATCTATCTTTGAGGTGTATTTTGGAGGAGAAAATATTGGAAATTACAAACAACAAAAAGCAATTTTAGGAAGTGATAATCCTTTTGGGGCTAATTTTGATACTTCTATAATATATGCCCCAATATTTGGACAAATGTATTATGTAGGATTGCGTTTTAAGGTAAAATAAAGGAAGTTTCAATAGCAAATTAATAGCAATAGCAAATTCAATAGCAATATCAACAGCAATAGCAAATCAATATCATATAAAAATAAAAAAGTAATAACTATAACATCAATAATTATGAAAAATTTAATTTTAGCAGTAGTAGTATTTTTCGCTGGATTCTCAATTCATGCGCAAGAAAAATTGAATAAAAATGCCAAATATACAATCGAAGTAAATGGCAATTGTGAAATGTGTCAAAGTAGAATTCAGAAAGCAGCCTATTCGGTTTCAGGAGTAAAATCGGCAACTTGGAGTAT
>JBIPNF010000137.1:0-6776 GCA_044373885.1 Flavobacterium sp.
GTACTTTTATTCTGACGTGTTTCGCTTGGATTTTCTTCAGATCATCAACTATTACAATGGCATTGGAATATATTAAACGTATTTTCACTCAAGGTAAATTTACAGAACAGTACCTGAAAATAGAACGTTACAATTATGAAATAGTGCTTTTGATTCTATTGTTCATTGGTGTTGAATGGAATTTTAGAAATCAAATTGAACCGCTTTCGGGTCGGTATTCTTGGTTTAAAGTGGCTTTGTGTTTGATAGGAATAGTGGTTTTAGGCGTTTTTTCGGATTATAAATCTTTCATCTATTTTCAATTCTAATGAAGAAGTTCCTCCTTTTTATAGCCAAAATCATCGGATTGTTCTTCGTAATACTTTGTCTGTTGGACTTGGGTTTTACACAGATTTATTTAAAGGACAGCAAACACAACAAAACCAACTTCGTTTACAATTCCGAAAGTAAAAATTTTGATGTTATTTTCTTAGGTTCCTCACGAGCCAATAATCATTTTGTACCTTCTGTATTTGAGGAAAAAGGGCTTAAAACCTATAATTACGGAATGAGTGGGTCGCATTTATATGAAACTGCTTTGCTTTTTGAATTGATGTTGGAGCGGAATTACAAAATCAAAACGGCAATAATTCAGATTGATTTGAACATTTGTGGCGACGAACCTTCACCCAAATATTTAGCCCAATTTCTTCCATTTATTCACGATTCAGAAACGGTGGCCAACTATTTGAAATCCCAACCCGATTTTCACCTTTGGTATTACATTCCGTTTTACAGGTATATTGAATATGGAACTTCAATTGGTTTTAGAGAAACGTGGAATACTTGGGTAGAAAAACCAAACAGCCTATTACAAAATGGTGGCTATTATCCGTTGAAAAGAAAAGGTATCAATATGAAAAATAGCTTGATTGGATTGAAACCCATTCGCAATGCGAGCTACGAAAAAATCAAAGCGTTGTGTTTGAAAAACAACATTCAATTGGTTGCGGTGACGACTCCAATTTGTGAAAACACTAAAAATCGGGCCTATTTTGATGCCGTTACAAAAGTATATCCCGAAATAAAACGATACGATACTGTGGTGAAAGCCGAACGTTATTTTGCAACTTGTGGTCATCTAAATGTAGAAGGCGCGACACTTTTAACTAAAAAAGTATTGAAAGATATTTTAAAGAAAGACTAATTACCCATTTTTTTTGGTAATTTTACTCCAAACAAATTTCCCTATGCCAACGGACTGTATTAGCTATCAAAATTCTGGATATTTCACTCCTTTGATGAATGATTATTTGAATCAGAAATCAAATTTAGAGGCACTTTACAACCACTTTCCAACTATTGAAAATTTTGAAAAACAACTGCTTGAAAAGCAACAAAACTACAATTCCAATAGTAGAGAAATTTTAGTTTCAGTATTGAAAAAACAATATGAAACGCTTGCAATATCTGAATTGACCAAGAAGAATATTACTTTACTTTTAGATGGAAATACCTTTACGATTACAACGGGACACCAACTCAATTTATTTACGGGACCTTTATATTTCCTATATAAAATCATTTCGACTGTAAATTTGACAAAGGAACTAAAGTCGAAATATCCAACGTATAATTTTGTTCCCATTTATTGGATGGCAACCGAAGACCACGATTTTGAAGAGATTAATTATTTCAATTATAAAGGCAAAAAATTCCAGTGGAACAGAGAAAGTTCAGGACCTGTGGGAAGATTATCTACGGAAGGATTGGACGAATTTCTTACCGTATTTGAAAAAGAATTGGGTTCAGGAACCAACGCTGATGCTATAAAAAAACTATTTAAAGACGCTTACGCAAACAACGATTCGTTAGCAAATGCCACTCGGTATTTAGCGAATAGTCTTTTTGGCGAATATGGATTGGTAATTTTGGATGCCGATCATTCAGATTTAAAAAGAGAATTTACACCGTATATAAAAGACGAATTAGTGCATCAAACAGCCAATAAAACGGTTTTAGAAACACTTCAAAAACTAAAAGAATATCCTGTTCAAGTAAATCCTCGTGAAATAAATCTGTTTTACATTGAAAATAATTTGCGAGAACGCATCCTTTTTGAAGATGGAAAATACCAGATCAATAACACCAAAATTACCTTTTCTGAAAACGGAATTTTAGAATTAGTTGAGAAACACCCAGAAAGATTTAGCCCTAATGTAATTCTTCGCCCGTTATATCAAGAAGTGATTTTACCTAATTTATGCTACATTGGAGGCGGTGGAGAAATTGCGTATTGGTTGGAATTAAAAACAACGTTCCAAGCTTACAATTGTACTTTTCCGATACTATTATTGCGAAATTCGGCGCTTTTAATAACGCCAAAACAAGCGGAAAAAGCAACAAAACTAGGGTTAACGTATAATGATTTATTCGCAAAACAAGAAGATTTAATCAATAGAAAAGTTTTGGAACTATCAGAAATTCCTATCGATTTTTCAATTCAGAAAGATTTTCTAAAACAGCAATTTTCCGATTTATATGCAATTGCAAATCAAACAGACAAATCCTTCCTTGGAGCGGTAAAGGCGCAAGAAGCAAAGCAGATTAAAGGATTAGAAAATTTAGAAAAGCGGTTGTTAAAAGCTCAAAAAAAGAAATATGTTGCCGAATTACATCGCATCATTGACTTGCAAAACGAGTTGTTTCCAAATCAAAGTTTGCAAGAGCGAAAAGCCAATTTCTCCGAATTTTATTTGGAAAATGGAAAAGAGTTGATTGAAAAATTAGTTACTGAATTGAAACCTTTAGAGTTTAATTTTACGATTCTAACATTATAATGCACTAATAATTGGAAATAGATTAAAAAATCTTATTTTTGCAAAAAATTTAAAACCTATAAAATGGCTACTAATAGAACTTTTACAATGATTAAACCAGATGCTGTCGCTAACGGACACATCGGAAACATTTTAGCAATGATAACAAACGGTGGTTTCAAAATCGTTTCTTTGAAATTGACTCAATTGACTATCGCAGACGCACAAGCTTTTTATGCTGTTCACGCTGCAAGACCGTTCTACGGAGAATTAGTTGAATTTATGTCAAGAGGACCAATTGTTGCCGCAATTTTAGAAAAAGAAAATGCTGTTGAAGACTTTAGAGTTCTAATTGGAGCAACAAATCCAGCGGATGCTGCAGAAGGAACTATTAGAAAAGCGTACGCGACTTCTATTGGAGAAAATGCAGTTCACGGTTCAGATAGCGACGAAAACGCTGGAATAGAAGGTGCCTTTCACTTCGCAGGAAGAGAGCAGTTCTAATTAATAGTTTTTTGTTTTAGTGTTCAATCACTGATTAAAACTAATATGAATAAACATAAAAATCCCATCTCGTTTATTATAACGATTTGGGATTTTTTATGTTTAAGCTATAAACTGTGACTATCTTAAAATTACATCTTTAACAATATCACGACGTAATTCTTCATTTATCATGGCAATGATTTTGGATTTTCCATGGCTTAATTCTTCGCGCAAAACAGAGGATGTTAATTCCACATACAATGTACTTCCTTTTAAAGTAACATTTTTGGTGTAGCTGTTAACGCCATTTCCCATCAAGGAAACCCAAGCTTCTTTCACAGAAACCTGATCCATACCAGGTTGTAATTTATTACTTTGGATGATTTCTTTTAGAACATCACTAATAGAGCTTTCGTTATTTAGTCGTTTTGCCATCTCCTAAAATATTTATTGGTGCCGATTTTTTATAATGGTATTCTGTGTTCGAACTATTAATAAGAACCAACTTATCATTAGAAAGTGATTGAATTTCTTCCTTCCATTTTGCGTAAGGTGTTTTGTAATTGATATAGGCAATACCTTTTTCAAAAGTGATTTCAATTTTTTCAGATTGATTATTGACTAAAAAGCGACCGTCCAATTGTGGCATTACTTTCTTTCTGAAACCTTTATTTCCTTTAATTTGAAAAAAATCAAACGACTCATTATAAGTATATTTTTTATTAGCACCATCGAAAAAAGTCACTTTCTCGATTTCCCAATATCCGTTCAATTTAGAAATATCTTGTACGGTAACTTTTTGATGGCAAGCGGAGAGAATAAATAAAAATGCAATTGCGATGACTTTTTTCATGGAAATACTAATTTTTACAAATTTACTTTTTTATAGTTTTGAAACTCGAATTTATTTCAAATAAAAATCAAATTGTAATCAACTTTTTTATATTTTTAAGGTAAAATCTAGAAAACCATTATGAAAAAGTACAGCGTTATAATAGCATTCTTAATTGTAAATTTAGCAAGTTGCTCCGATTCTACTTCTTCAGATACAATGTACTTTCCGCTTAGTAATGGAACTTCAGCTTGGGAAACCAAAACTATTTCTTCATTGGGATGGAATCAAAATGCGGTACAGCCCTTATTAGATTACTTAGCAATAAAGAATTCTAAATCATTTATACTTCTTGTAAACGGAAAAATTGTAATGGAAAATTATTTCAACGGACATTCTGCCACCACAAATTGGTATTGGGCAAGTGCCGGAAAAACGTTAACCTCAACTATGACAGGAATTGCTGAACAAGAAGGATTTTTAAATATAAATGCTAAAGTTTCAGATTATTTAGGAACAGGATGGACAAGCGAACCATTGGCAAAGGAGAATTTAATTACCAATAAGAATCTTTTAACGATGACTTCAGGGCTAGAAGATAGCGCCAATGGCGATTGTGTTGCGCCAAGTTGCTTGACCTATAATGCAGATGCCAGTTCCCGATGGGCCTATCACAATGTCTATGTTAAACTACAAGACGTAATTACAACTGCAACAAACCAGAGTTTTACTTCTTATTTCAACACCAAATTAAGAGACAAAATCGGCATGGATGGCGGGTGGTTTGCGTCTGGAAACAATAGTGTTTATGGAAGCACTTCGAGAAGTATGGCACGCTTTGGATTACTAGCATTGAATAAAGGGAAGTGGAATGGAAGTACGATTTTGAATGAAACCTATTCCAATCAAGCGACTTCAACTTCTCAAAACATTAATCTTTCGTATGGTTATTTGTGGTGGTTGAATGGAAAAGCAAGTTATCATTTACCTGAATCACAATACCAATTCAACGGAAGTATTATTCCAACAGCGCCAAATGATATGTTTATGGCTTTGGGTAAAAATGACCAGAAAATCTATGTGATTCCAAGTAAAAACATGGTTGTAATCCGAATGGGAGATGCTGCAGATGCTACTAATTTAGCGCTTTCTGATTTCGACAGGGTCTTATGGCAAAAAATCAGTGCTTTGTACCAATAAAAATCGCCATTATTTTTTGATTTTTTTACTAAATCCCAAGGCGAATAAAATAACTCCTAGAATTAAAAAAGCCAAATAAAGACTTTGATTTTGCGTTCTTACTACATTAGAAAGCACTATAAAAACAATGCTACACATGTAAAGATGAATCGGTTTTAGGTTTTTATAAAACTCCATTGTGACCTATTTAAAGAATGAATCTACAAATTCATATTTATTGAAAACTTGTAAATCTTCAATTCCTTCCCCTACACCAATATATTTTACAGGTATTTGAAACTGATCTGAAATCCCAATTACCACGCCGCCTTTTGCAGTTCCGTCTAATTTTGTTACTGCCAATGAAGTAACTTCGGTAGCTGCAGTGAATTGTTTGGCTTGTTCAAATGCATTTTGACCTGTAGAGCCGTCTAAAACTAACAATACATCGTGAGGAGCTTCACCAACTACTTTTTGCATTACGCGTTTTACTTTAGTCAATTCATTCATCAAATTTACTTTGTTGTGCAAACGTCCTGCGGTATCAATTATTACAATATCAGCATTTTGAGAAACCGCAGATTGCAACGTGTCAAAAGCTACCGAAGCAGGATCGCTTCCCATTTGTTGTTTTACCAAGGGAACTCCTACTCTATCGGCCCAAACTTGCAATTGATCAATAGCGGCGGCACGAAAAGTATCTGCTGCTCCGAGAACTACTTTGTATCCTTGCTTTTTGAATTGGTGAGCTAATTTTCCAATGGTGGTTGTTTTTCCAACACCATTTACGCCTACAACCATAAGTACATAAGGTTTTGTAGTTGTTGGAATTACAAATTCGGTTGCTTCGCCAGAATTGGTTTCTGAAAGAAGGCTTGCGATTTCGTTTCTTAGAATTTCATTGAGTTCTCCAGTTCCTAAATATTTATTTTCGGAGACATGTTTTTCAATTCGGGTAATTATTTTTAGAGTTGTATTAACTCCAACATCTGAAGAAATTAGGATTTCTTCGAGATTGTCGAGAACCTCATCGTCAACTTTAGTTTTTCCTGCTAAGGCTTTTGTGAGCTTTGAGAAGAAAGAAGTTTTAGACTGTTCTAATCCTTTGTCTAAACTCTCTTTTTTTTCTGACGAGAATAATTTTTTGAAAAAACTCATTTTTATTTACTTTTTACGCTCGATATTTCGAGGTTTGATTTTAAAAAATCCAAAAAAATCAGGACCAGAAAATGATTGCTCCGACAGCCCCGATGGCAGCAAGTTTTTTTTTGTTTGTCGGAATCTGTTTTAAAAGATCAAACGTGTAAAAAAATACTGCGAACAGCGGGAATTGCATTGGTTGAAAAGCTCTGCAAATTCGCTCCTAAAAAAATTGATGGTGTAAATATAAAAAATAAAAAAGCTACTTCCGAATGAAAGTAGCTTTTCTATATAATGTTGTTGAAAATTACTTGTTTTTCAAGAATTCGTCAACTAATTCT
>JBIPNF010000138.1:0-6764 GCA_044373885.1 Flavobacterium sp.
CAACGGATTTTATGTTTCATTTGGTAAATATTTACTGAGAAATCCAGAATTAGAATTGGTTTTTAAGAGCATTCCAAAAGAATGTTTATTTTTAGAAACCGATACAATTGAAGAAGGAATAGCAGATGTGTATGAATTGGCATCAAAATATAGAAACATAGAAATGGCAGAAATGAAAGCAATAATTAATACTAATTTTGATACTGTTTTTAGTAAAAACAGCCACGAATTAACTCGAATTAATTAAAAAAAATAGTGTAATTAGTGGCGAAAATAAAACGAAGCACCACTTAAAAGAATTAAATCTAAAGAGAATAAAATGGCAGAATGGACTGAACGAGCAGAATTATTGTTCAAAGCAGAAGGATTAAATAAGTTACAAAACGCAACTGTTTTGGTTGTTGGATTAGGTGGCGTAGGTTCATTTGCTGCCGAATTTTTGGTGAGAGCAGGTGTAGGGACAATGACAATAGTTGATGGCGATTTTGTCGATATTACCAATATTAACAGACAGTTACCTGCGTTACATTCAACCGTTGGTCAAGCTAAAATTACAGTTGTTGGTGATCGTTTGATGGATATTAATCCTGAATTAAAACTGACACGAATTCAAGAATTTCTTTCTCCTGATCGCGCTTTCGAAATTGTAACCGATGAATATGATTATGTCCTGGATTGTATTGATAGTATAACTCCAAAATTAAATTTGATTATTGGCGCCAAACGAAAAAGAGTAAAAATAATTTCCAGTATGGGAGCAGGTGGGAAAATGGAAGCTTCCAAAGTTAAAGTGGCAGATATTACAAATACTGTAAATTGCTTTTTAGCGAAAACGATTAGAAGACGTTTGAAAGAAGCAAAAATTGATAAATTAAAAGTTGTCTTTTCTTCAGAAATTCAAGACGATGCAAGTTTGAAAATGACAGATGGATCCAATTATAAGAAATCATTTTATGGAACCAACAGTTATATGCCAGGATTATTTGGATTATATGCTGCGGAAACCGTGATTCGATATTTGCTAAAAAAGGAATAATTATACAATTAATAAAATGATACAAACAGTAATTTTCGATATGGATGGTGTAATAGTTGACACGGAACCCGTTCACAGATATGCCTATTTTCAACATTTTTCGGAGCTAAATATTGAGGTTACTGAAGAAATGTTTACATCATTCACAGGAAATTCCACACGAAATGTATTCCAAAGGGTAAAATCAATTTTCAATTTAGAGGATGATGTTGAAGATTTAATTCTTCGTAAACGCACTATTTTTAATGATGCTTTTGATCACAAAGAAGATTTGGAATTATTGGAAGGTGTCGAAAAATTAATTAAAGACTTGCACCAAAACGGAATACAATTGATATTGGCTTCATCGGCATCAAAAATTACTATTGACCGTGTCTTTCGACGTTTTGGTTTGCACCCTTATTTCACTCATATTGTGAGCGGTGAAGATTTTCCAAAATCCAAACCACATCCAGCAATTTTTGAATTCGCTGCTTCTTTATCAATAGCTCCAAAAGAAAAATGTATAGTTATAGAAGACAGTACCAATGGAGTTCTAGCAGCAAAAGCAGCGGGAATATACTGTGTTGGTTACAATAGTATTCATTCCAAACTCCAAGATTTATCAAAGGCGGATACTATAATAAATCACTTTAGTGAGTTGGATTTTAATACAATTTCAAGATTGGTTTAACCAACCGCTTCTTTAAAAATGCGAAGGCATCTTTCACGTGCAAATTTATGATCAACAATAGGTTGTGGATAATTGAAATCTTCCAATTCAGGAACCCATTTTTTAATGTAAATTAAATCTTTATCGAACTTTTTGACTTGCTCTGTTGGATTAAAAATTCGGAAGTAGGGAGCGGCATCAACACCACTTCCAGCGGCCCATTGCCAATTTCCAACATTACTAGATTGCTCGTAATCCAATAATTTGGTAGCAAAATACGTTTCACCCCAGCGCCAATCAATTAACAAATGCTTACATAAAAAACTGGCAACCACCATTCGCACCCGATTGTGCATGTGTCCTGTTGCATTTAATTCTCGCATTCCTGCATCTACAAAGGGATAACCTGTTTTTCCTTCACACCATTTTTGAAATTCAGCTTCGTTGTTGTTCCATTTTATAGCGTCATATTTTGGTCGGAAACTTTTGGTATTGGTATGGGGGAAATGCCATAGTATTTGCATAAAAAATTCTCTCCAAATCAATTCATTCAGAAATGTTTCTCGTTCTTGCGAGGCTGCTTTTTCAACTATTTTCCGAATACTTACAGATCCAAAACGCAAATGGGTACCAATCATAGAAGTTCCAGCAAGAGCAGGGTAATTTCGTGTATCTTCATAATTCTGAATCAATTTTTCAGAGGTATCAAAATGAGCAACTTTAATTTTAGATTGCTCAAAACTAATATCGTTTAAACTCAAAAAAGGGTAGGAATGATAGGCAACATTTGAGAGCAATTTTTCGGACTCAAAGTGTTCTAATTTTGTGGTTTGAAACAATGCCTTCCATTTTTTTGAAAAAGGGGTGAACACTACATACGGAGTTTGATCGTCTTTTACGACCTCACTTTTTTCAAAAATAACTTGGTCTTTATATGTTTTGAAATCGATATTTTTTGAAGTCAATAAAGCTTTTATTTCGGCATCTCTGCTTTTTGCATAAGGCTCATAATCGTGGTTAGTGATCAATGCTTCTACTTTATTTTCGGAAACTAATTTTTCTATAATGGTCATTGGTTCACCATAAAAAACAGCCAAATTCTTTCCGAATTTTTGAAGTTCAGAATCAATAACATCCAATCGTTCGTGTATGAAACTAACGCGGGCATCGTCTTTTGGAAGTTCTCCCAATATATTTTTATCAAATATAAATATCGGTAAAACTTCAGAATTACTATTCAAAGCTTCAAAAAATCCCTTGTTGTCATCAACTCTCAAATCACGTCTAAACCAAAATATATTCATTCTTAAACAGTTTTAAATTCTCCAAATAGCTCAATCAATTTCGTTCTTCGGTATTCAAATATTTCATTTAATTTGGGTTTAACTACTATTGGATGCACCATTTGCCCAAGAATTCCCAGTGGGATTTTATAATCAATAATATCTTCCATTTCTACCCCGCCAGGAATTTCTTTGATGAAATGCTTATGATGCCAAAGTGCGTAAGGACCAAAACGTTGTTCGTCAACAAAATATTTTCTGTCAACCACGTGTGTTATTTCAGTTACCCATTTTGTCGGAATTCCTAAAACTGGTGTTACGATATATTGAATTATTTGTCCTGCAAACATTGGTCTGTCATCCCCAGAAAGTGTAATAAATCCCATATAATCGGGAGTTATAACTTTCAAATTTTTAGGATTCGATAAAAATTCCCACGCTTCTTCTATCGTAATTGGTAAATTTTGTTTAGCGTGATAGGTATAAATTTTCATAATTTTATAATTTTTCACAAAGGTACAATTGTTTATCTTTTAATTTTAAAGGTTAAACAACTTATATTCAAATTAAGGAATAATTAACATTTTTGATGGGTTGAATTTGTAAATTTGAAAAAAAATAATTAAATTATGAAAAACACACTTTTTGCATTAGCAGTAATTTTGAGTTCATTTGTTTCTCAAGCACAGGTTTTAACGCCACAATCAAGTCCAAAATGTACAATAAATCAAATGGTTGGTTTAACAGATGTTGAAATTGAATACTCAAGACCTGGAACTAAAGGTAGAAATATTTTTGGCGATTTGGTTCCTTTTGGCAAAATTTGGAGAACAGGTGCCAATTCAAACACTACAATTAGTTTTAGTGAAGATGTTCTCATTGACGGGAAAACGTTAAAAAAAGGAAAATATGCCTTATATACTTTACCAAAAGTTGAAAAATGGGAGGTAATTTTTTACTCTAAAACTGATAATTGGGGAAATCCAGAAGAATGGAATGAAGCAGATGTTGCTTTGCGAGCTTCAGTAGTTCCTGAAATGCTTAACAGAAATGTAGAATCTTTAACTATAGACATTAATAATTTAGACAATAATTTTGGTCATTTAAATTTATCTTGGGAAAAGACTTTAGTTTCTTTAAAATTTGAAGTTCCTACTCAAAAAATGGCAATGGAAAGCATTGATAAAGTTTTGGCAGGTCCATCAGCAGGAGATTATTTTTCGGCAGCTCAATTTTATTATCAGTCAAACGGAGATATGACAAAAGCATTGACTTATGTGAACAAAGCATTGGAATTGAAAAAGGAAAATCCGTTTTGGTACACCAAATTAAAATCATTAATTCAAGCAAAATTAGGTGATAAAAAAGGCGCCATTGAAACAGCAAAATTGTCATTAGCTGCAGCCAAAGTTGCTAAAAACAATGATTATATCAAAATGAACGAAGACAACATCTTAGAGTGGAGTAAGAAATAATTATTTTAGCTTTCAATTCTTTTACAGCATCTAAATTTACTATTAAATTTAGATGCTTTTTTTGTGAAAAATCTTTTTATCTTTGGAGAAATATAAATACAAATGACCTTCAAAAATTCAATAGTAGCAATCTTTCTTCTGCTTGCCATTTCGGTAAAAGCTTCTTTTATTTTGTTGCCAATGGACGAAACCACGCAGCAAAATCACTTGAAAGCCTATGGAATTACGTATTGGTGTTTGGACAAAAAATACAAAGCCAGTTGGTTATTGAATTACCGTGGCGGTTCTTTTTTATTACCAGATGCTGAAGAAATTCGCAAAGAATGTCAAATCCGAGGTGTTAGTTTTGAAGTACTTTCGGATTCGGAAACCAATTCAATTTTGGACGAAATTTCAAGTCCTTCACAAAATATGGAGAATGTAATTTTAGAGAAAGCTCCTAAAGTTGCCGTTTACACCCCAAAAGGAAAACAACCTTGGGACGACGCTGTAACGCTAGTTTTAACCTACGCGGAAATTCCATTTACACCTATTTATGATGAGGAAGTACTTTCTGATGGCTTGTTGCTCTATGATTGGTTGCACCTGCATCACGAGGATTTCACGGGACAATATGGAAAGTTTTTTGGTGCCTACAGAAATGCGCCTTGGTATATAGAACAGAAAAAAGCAGCCGAGGAATTGGCTACAAAATTAGGTTATGCTAAAGTTTCAGAAGAGAAATTAGCAGTTTCCAAAAAAATTAGGGATTTTGTAATTGGCGGAGGATTTATGTTTGCCATGTGTTCGGCAACCGATAGTTTTGATATTGCATTATCAGCCGATGGCGTTGATATTTGTGAACCAATGTTCGATGGAGATCCAAGCGACGGTAATTACCAAACTAAAATTGATTTCACAAAAACATTTGCCTTCAAGGATTATATTTTGGATCGAAAACCAGATCATTATGAGTTTTCCTCCATTGATATGACCGAAAAACGCCAAGTTCCAATGGAAAAAGATTATTTTACCTTAATGGAATTCTCCGCAAAATGGGACGTAATTCCAAGTATGTTATGCCAAAATCATACCCAATTAGTCAAAGGATTCATGGGGCAAACTACTGCTTTTGATAGGGAATTGATAAAAACGAACGTATTGGTTTTGGGTGAAAATCTAATTAATGAGGAAGCGCGTTACATTCACGGACAAAAAGGAAAAGGCTTTTTCACGTTTTTTGGTGGCCACGATCCTGAAGATTACCAGCATAAAGTGGGCGATGAACCCACCGTTTTAGATTTGCACCCCAATTCTCCAGGATATCGATTGATTTTGAACAATGTTTTATTTCCTGCCGCAAAGAAGAAAAAACAGAAAACATAACAGCTTTTAATTATGAATTATTAAGCATCATAATTAGTATTGTTTCTCGTTTTAGCTTTTGTACTTCCTAATTATTTAAGTAGTATGTTTATTAAAGTTTTGTATTTTAAAACATGTAATTAGCTGATTTTAAATAGTTTTTTACTATTTCGAGACTTTTGACTTCACGACATTAAAACTTCCGACTTACTGATATACATTTTTATAGCTGTATTTACTTATAATTCAGTGAACAAAATATCCCTACATTAGTATTAATTATTTTATTTGGGCATGCCCCTCCGAAACAAACTTCGGGTCAGGCTCTTTACTACAATCTCTTTTCCACTTCGTTCCACAGAGGATTTGCGTTGAGATCCTTCATGCGGAAATCTAGTATATATGAGCGTTTATTTGTTTATTTGTTTATTTGTTCATTTTGTGGAAACGAGGGTGTTTTGTTTTTTTTACAAAAGGCATAAGGTTTAAATTAGAAGTTCGCAACTTTTTATTTGCATATCCATTTCTGAAAAGCAAGTACAAATCTGGATGGAGGGCATAGCGAAAAAGTAGTTTTAATTTCTATTTAATTCTTTTGTTTTCGTCATTTATTTATCAAATTATATTGCTGTTTCAGTATCTAACTGAAAATAAAATCTATAATTAATTCATATTGACAAAACAAGTATTCAGAATAGGTGTTATTAGTGGTAACCATAGCAACGGTGTCGCTAGGGATATTTTTTTCAACTGCAATAACGTTTTGGTATTTATTTATCTTTACTTAGTTTGAATCGGAACCTGACCAAGATATTGCTTTAACCTTACATTTGTATAAAATGACGCTAGTCATTTATATAAATCACCAAGGTGAAATTATAAAACGACCGTGGTGAAATTATCAAATCACCACGGTCGTTTTAACTGTTTGTCCTGACAAAGCATTTGGCTTGACCTGACGGGGTATGAAATAG
>JBIPNF010000017.1:0-21499 GCA_044373885.1 Flavobacterium sp.
TATATTTGCAACCGCAATAAGAAATTATGTGCGATTTTATTGGAGAAATGGCAGAGCGGTCGAATGCGGCAGTCTTGAAAACTGTTGACTGTAACAGGTCCGGGGGTTCGAATCCCTCTTTCTCCGCTGAAAGGATGTTTCAAAAGAAACATAAAATCTCAAAACCCTTTAAACATCAGTGTTTATAGGGTTTTTTCATTTTTACGAGGAGTGTCAATAGACACATATGATTGAATAAAGTTGTTACCCTTTTAGTTACCCTATTAAATTTGAGGGGTAATAGGGTAACTAAAATTAGAAAATCACCTCGATATCACCCTGGGAAATTAGAGTAACTCATGGATTTGGTTTGAATTTGCACTACTTAATTTAAAACAAAAAAATCATGTTAAAAACAAATTTCTACATTAAGGCTGATAAAGCAAAAGCAAATGGCGAATGTCCAATTTATGCGAAAGTAAATTTCAACAAAAAGACGATTACTCTAAGTACTGGTCGAAGTATTACTCCTAAGAGATGGAGGTTTACAGATAATTTACGAAGGTGTGTGCAACTTCGAAATGAAAAAGCAATTAAAGAATATCTAGAAATTTTTCGAATCAAAATTGAAAAAATTTATTACGACATTCAAAAGAAAGAATTGGACCTTACAATTGAAGAATTTAAAGCTATAATACTTGGAAAGTCTCCTGTAAATAAAATACCACATATTGTTGAATTGATTGTTATTCACAACACTCACTTTTCAAAACTCGTTTCAATAAATGAACGTTCTAGTGCTTCACTTCAAAAATATGAACGAGTGAAGGATATTGTAATTGAATTTAATAAAAAACATTATAATGCTCCAGATTTACCTATTAGCAAAATAAATGGTTCATACGTATTTAATCTTGAAGCTTATATGAAATTTGAAAGCAATCACAACGGAAAAGGCGGTATCAAAAATAATACTGTGGTTAAGTATTTTAACAACTTAAAAACCATCTTAAACTATGCGATTAAAATGGATTTAATTGATAAGAATCCATTCAATAAATATGATGGCAAAATAAACGTAACAGATGCAACTTTTTTAACTTCTGAGGAATTGCAAAGAATAGAACAAAAGACGTTTTCAATAGACAGATTGGAGAAAGTAAAAGATATATTTCTATTTAGTTGTTATACTGGCTATGCGCCTGTAGATGCATGTAAATTAACAGTAGATAATGTAATTATTGATTCGGAAAATATCCCTTGGATAAAAACAAATAGACAAAAAACGGGTACACGAGCTAATGTTCCAATACTCCCTCCTGTATTGAAAATTATAGAGAAATATAAATTTATAGAAACATCTTTAATCCCTTCGATTTCAAATCAAAAGATGAACGCCTATCTCAAGGAAATAGCAGACTTAGTTGGGTTGAATAAAAATTTAACCTGGTATGTAGCACGACATACATTTGCTACTACTGTGACTTTAGGAAATGGAATAAAGATTGAAAATGTATCTTCTATGATGGGGCACACAACTATAAGACAAACTCAACACTACGCAAAAGTTTTAGATGTAAATGTTTCTGATGATATGAAAAAGCTAAATAATAAATACTAATTAATTTTTTTTGTCTAATTTAGTGAATAAATAAAAACTTATGGTAACTAAAACAGATTTAACTAATTCCTTGATAAAAATTTTAAATCCCAAAATTGGATATTGTCCCATCAATAAAAAATATAGTATTGATGGGATTTGGGATACTGATTTTTCCTTAGATTTTTTTGACCAAAACACTTATAATTTTGAAAAACAATTATTGGATAATATAACTAATTTTACTTCTCCAAAAAATTTGATAATTGAACTTTACGAAATTATTTGGGATAAAATTGATTGGTATACTAGAAATAAAATTCAAAATTTTTCCTTTTTTAAAGTGATTAGTAAGAAAATTAATGAATATGAAAATTTAGCTCCTATCTTATTAGATGATAAATTTAGTATCGATTTTGTTCGAGGTTTTGATTTTGAAAAAGATTATATAGATGGTAACGATTTATCTTTCTTGATTTGGAAATATAAAGAAGAAACTAACAATTTCATTGACGAAAAAGATTTAGAAAAAACAAAATTAATAAATGCTCTCCAAATTCATTTTGAAAGTATAAACTTATTGTACAATGCTTTATACAAAATAGAAATGAATTTTGAAGAACTTGATTTAAAAGCCATTTCTTCTTCCGCTTCATATAGAAATTTAAAACTAAATCCATTAAAATGTAATGTTGATTTAGATAAATTAGAAACTACTATTCTGTTTCGATTTTTGATGGATACAAATATGTTTTTTATGGATTCGATTGAGCACAAAAACAAAGTTAAACTTCAAAATTTCTTTGAACAAAACTTCAATTTCACTTCAGAAGATGGTGTAAGTTATCCAATAACCAGATTAAATAATGATTTCGGCAAAATCTCATTAGATTCTAGACTTGATAAACAATTATCTACCTTAGAAAATCTAATAAATTCCTTAACACAGTATAAGAAAAATATTGAAACCAAATATTTGAAAAAAAAATCACCCTGAAATCACCCTTGAATAATTCACCAAGTTATTTTTTTTGATTCACTTTAGAGCAAATTAAATAAATATGGAAAATTTAAATGAATTAGTAATACCTACGGTTCGCAGTATTCAAATACTGCTTGAGCCAATTTACGAAAGACTTGCTAATATTGAAAGCAATCTAATAAGCAAACCGCAAAAAGTCATTCCTAAAATGTATTATCGGAATGCAGACTTGAAGACCATCTTTGGACTATCAAGTAACACCATTATTAAATATCGAGACACGGGTATTCTTCCTTACACCATGTTAGGAGAAATCTATCTGTATGATATTGCGAGTATCGAAAGTATTTTAAAAAACAACAAAATTAGTGCGTAAGGAGGGCAAATGTATGAAAGAAGAAATTAGAAGAATAGACCCACTTACTAGGGAGGAGTTTATTGCAGTTAGAGTGAATCAAAGGTTTGCGATTCCCGCAAATAGGATAAAATTTCATAATGAATCAGCAAGTGAATTAAGGAAGGAAAGAGCATTTTTAGATAAACATGTTCATAAAAATCATCTGATTTGTAAGCAAATTTATGTCGAAGGAAGCGACAACGTTTTTGATAATATGTGGCTATTAGGTAAGGGATTGAGAAGTGATGCTACAAATCACCAAGTACCATATCAAGGTATTATTAGAAACTGTATTTATGAATACATGTTAATCCCAATTGAAAATAAAACTAAAATTATAAAACTAAAAAAATGATCGATTATAACACTATTACTACGGTTAGTAAAAACTTCAATTACGAACAAACGATAGCAGAAAATCAGAAACTTAAGTATAATAATCAATTCCTATTAGCAACTGGACTGATAGTTGGTATTTGCTTGATTGGGATCGCTATTTACGTGATACAAGAGGAAAATAATAATAAGTTTTATTACACTCGAAATCAAGAACAGAAATTATAATTTATAATTAATAGTACCATTTAACGACAGTAATAAACAATAGTTTGTTACTGTCTTTTTTTTTTACACTATCGAAAATCTGTTTTTTGATGCTTTAAAACGGTGTAAGGATAAAAAACATATAGCACATATAGTTTGCGTTATAAGCGTTTAATTTAGCTAAAAAACACCTTTATTAGTGTGTATTTATTTTAATGTCAAATACTTTAGGAGTACTTTATTTACGTATCGTTATTTTGGTTTTTTACTACTGGTAAAAAAAGCACTTAACCAATGGGCTAAGTGCTTTTTTTTTTGAAGTAAAGGGCCGCTAATATTAGAAAATAATAAGTATATAGATAATAATCTTGCTTCTAAAAGACGGTTGATTTGAAATGATATTTACATGTAAAATTATTATATATAAGTTTTAATATTCTAAGGGTTAATTAAATATTTTTTTTATCGAAAATAAGCTACTTTTTTTCGATAAAAATTCACATAATCGAGACAAATAACTGCCGAATTAATTTGCATTGAAGTTGAGCGTAATTTACATTGAATTTGCTTTGCATTTTTTTTTGATTGAGTGCTTTCAAGCAAAATACAGTAATTTAAACTCTCAATTTCAGTGAAAAAGGTAATAATTGTAGTTCATTTTATGGTAAAACGTATCAAAAGACATTTTTTAAAATTTTCAGATTTTTATACTAAAATCTCAACTCCCTCCCCCATTTTTAGCTCCACATCATAATAGTTAAATTCATTCCGTGAGCCGTTTTCGATTTCGATAATGTTTAGGGTGCAATCGGTTTGAGGAATTGCTGGAAAACACAATGAAAAATACCGCCAATCTTTTTTTGATTCGAAATAGTGATGTTCGGGGTTTATTGGAATACCAATTGCTTGGCTTAAAACATATCGTTTTCCGGTTTCTTTTATTTCTAAAAAAGTATCCTGCTCCATTCTAATCCAACCGCCCTTTATGTAAATTTCTCTTGCAGTGTAGCCAAAATCAATTTTGGTATGGTCGGGGGACAAAATGATGCGAAGTAAATCAGGATTACTTTTAGAGTGTCCTTTTTTATTTATCGTAAATAAAAGTGTCTTATTTTTTTTCATCTTCTAATTATTTATTTCATCGTTAATCCATAAAGGCATTTTTACTTTTATTTCTGAACCATACGATCGAAGTAGTTTTATCAATTCCATCGATGGGACTACCTGAAGTTTAAAGATGCAACCATTATCATATTTTTCACATACTTGGCTTTTGTGAATAGGGTAGGCCTCAATATAGTTAGAGACTATTGGTGTTGCAAAAAACACCACTTGTTGTTTTGGTTCATTTTTATATGGATATACGCCATAAATATCTTTATAATAGTTGTTCACGATTTCCTGTGGCGTTGGAATAAACTTCCTATTGAGCAGCATCGGGTCATAAATTCTATCAAAACCAAATGTCCGTAGTGCTTTATGGCTTTCGGAATAGCCTAATAAGTACCAAAAATTATCAAATTCTTTGAGTAATACAGGGTGAATTATAACTGCTTTAAACCGTCTTTTTTCATAGGAATAATGCGTAAAAGATACAGGCATTTTGTTTTTGCAGGCTTTAAAAAAAGTATCAAAATGTTCAGAACCCCTTGACCCTGAAATGGATTCTGTTTCAATAATCTTTCGCTTGGAATCTCCTTCTGGAAATTCTTCTTTGCAGGATATTAAAATCTTATCCAACGCATAACTAAAACTATCACTTACTCTTGAACTACCGATGTTCTGAAGTAATTCTAATGCTTCTTTAATACTATTAACATCTTTCTCTGTCAATCTCGCTCCATTGATAGAAAAAGTGGAATCGGTGTAGTGATACCCTTTGTTGAATCGGCAATAAGCAATTGGTGCATCAAAACCATCCGGTTCGGGCAATCTCATATATCTGAAATCTTTTTCGAGGGTATCCCTTGAAGGGGACATGTCTAATTTATCGAGACACGCATCTTGAATGTCCGTTAAACTTGGATAGGTTCGACTTTTATTTCGAAGCATTGCGTCTATTACTTTGTAGCGTCTGTATGCTGAACGTGATATTGCCATTGTTAAATTTTTCATAAATATAGTAAAATATTTCACTCCGTACAAACAATAAGGAGTGATTGATAACCTTTGCTTCAGTTACTTGCGATAAATGAAGTTTTGCATTTTTTTTTCATGTTGTTGATAAAAACTAAAACACTGAATTTAAGTTTCAGTAACAAAGTTTAAAATTGCCACTTTATGGATATAAGAATAATCATACGTTTAAATGACCTCATAATGAATGAGCAAACTGGCAGTCCAAGGATATTGGCTTCCAAACTTGGTATCACAGAACGAAGTGTTTACAATTATATTGCTTTTATGAAAAGAGAAATGAAAGCACCAATACTTTATAATTCGCAGCGGCTTTCGTATGTGTACAATAGCGATTGCGATTTTAAATTTAATATTGATTAGTTAATTCGAATATACTGAATTTCTAAGTTATGATTTAAAAACAGTACAATTAAGTGGAGTTCAGAACCCACTATAATAAACGAGGCGGAACCGAAAAGTCTTATGAGTAGGGAAAATATTTAATAACAATAATTATGAAAAAAACATTTTTTAAAACAGTATTGGTTTTAGTAATTGCATTGTTTGCGATGAGTTGCTCTAAAGATGGGGCTGATGGAGCTACACCATGTACTCCAATAGTTTGCTTAAATAACGGAGTTTCAAATGCCAATTGTGGTTGTGATTGCCCACCGGGTTATGGAGGTGCCAATTGTGGAACTATTTTGACACCTTCTAAAATAACCATTTCAAAAGTTATTGTTAAATCATTTAATAATTTAAACACAAGTGGAATTGGTCATGATTTAACTAATGGTGCAGATATATACATTAAAATTAATAGCGGTAATACTGTCATTTACGACCATCCTACTGTATTTTCAAATGCTACAGATGGGTCAAATACAAATTATGTGTTTACCTTAAATCCTATTTTACAAATTGTAAATGTAAATTCACCGTTAGTTATATCTCTGTGGGATTATGATTTAGGTGATACCCCATCAAATCCTGATGACAATATGGCCTCAGCAGTATTTATACCTTTTGCAGGAAATAGTTTTCCTTCTTCTATACCAGTTACAGACCCGAGTACAGCAACTAAATTTGAAGTCTTTTTTACATATCAATGGTAATCATTCTGTTAAAATAAAAAAAAGACTATCTATTAGATAGTCTTTTTTTTATTCCTTACAAACAATACGGAGTGAGTGTTTAGATTTGTCCCATAATCTTAAAAAAGAAACAATTATGAAATCAAATTATGAAAAAGAAACACTCGAAGAAGTATTAACAGCGACCGAATCATTTGTATTCGGAAGTCCAATTTCGGAATATACTCCCAACGAACATTTGGGAATAGAAAAAATCAGTTTAGAGGACGAAGTTACCAGAATTGACTTTGTCTACATTGCACCTAAGAAATATCTCAATGGCGGATGGATACAAATTGATTCAGGTTGTTTTATTAGGCCTATAGGCTCTGAAGTATGCTACAAAATGATTCAATCCATCAATATCCCAATTGCTCCATTAAAGTACATTTTTAAAAGATGTGGAGAAGTACATCATTTTTCGTTGCTTTTTCCTGCTTTGCCAAAAAATGTAAAGCACATTGACATTATTGAACGGTTGGCGGAAGGAACGTATTTCAATTTCTTTAAAGTTGCCTTGCAGCATCAAGAACCAACCTTAATTAGAATCATAAACGAGAATTAACGATGCAGCTACTAAAAGAAAAATTGAAAATCGGACAAGTCGTTCGTTTCAAAAATTACAAACGCAATAAGGATGAAAAAGAAGCCTATTTTATAGTCATTCAAGAAGAAGACAATGCCAATGAAATGGTACTTTACACCATTAATTCCAACCGAATTTATACTTCTGGCACTACCATTATTCCTGAATATCCTGAAGAAGATTTGCGATTGGTTGCATTGAAACCTAGTGATTTAATGCTTCAGAAAATAACCATTAAGGATAAAGTATTTAATGAAGTTCTTACAAGTGCGGCAGTTTATTTCTCTGGTGACAATGTCAGTATTCAATTCAAACAAATGGGTACTGCTTTGGTTTCCGTTACTGAGTTTGAAATTGCCTCTAATAGTGAGCATCGATTTATGGGACCTTTATATATAGAAATGAATTATGAAAACAACAATTAACAATTATATGGAAAAGTTTAAAAAAGTATTCTTGTTTTATATTTTGGGAACCACATTGACTTTTTGGATTTTGGCTCTTATTCGTTTGAATACGATATTGTTTTATGACTATTTTGGTTATTCGCATTGGCGGGATATTTTTAAAACCTCATTAATTAGTGGTGCACCAATTGGAGGGGCTATTTGGACATTTTTGGACTATAAGTTTCCAACGAGTTTATTGAATTTTAAGTTTATTGTTAAGCTCTTTAAACCTTATTTCTATTCCTATTTGATTGGAATTCTAATAGCCTTAGTTATCATTGCTGCAACCCAACTCTATAAATACTTTTTTGGTGCCGATTATTACTACGCAACTAACTATAACATATTTGGGTTTTCCGTATTGCTTGGTATTTTAACCGCTATTGGTTTTCATACAATAAAAAGCATAAAACGATGAAAGTAGAAAAAGAATATACCATTTACTATCTCATTCATGCGATAAGCATTTTGGATGTGGATTTACTTTCCCAACTACTTAGACCATTTGCTAACTCCGTTGCAGATAAAATTGAAGTAGCACAATACCTTTGTGATTTTAACCGTATTGTTCGTGATGAGTTGGGTTTCGATGACTCTTATTTTGAGGTGGTTCATGGTTTGTGCGAAAAGGAAGGACGCCCGCATTACAGCTATATGTTTACGGCCAAAGCTACCCGAATAAATTTCACTTTACAATTTGAAGAAACTCTTGACGGCATGTTGCTGATTAAAGAGTGTTATGACGAAACCAATGACAAACAGATTCGGTTTTCTAGTTTTAATGGAAAGAATGTTGAGGTGCCGTTTTAGAGTTACCAAATCCATCTAGTTTTTGGTATTGGATTATTATCTTTATTGTATTCAATATATCCATATAAAATTTTGAGTTCTTCTGCCTTTACTACCTTTTTTTCTTGCCTACTAATAAACTGAAATATTTCATAATTCATGTTTTGCTTGTATGGTGCTACAATAAAAGCTGCTAATTCAAAATGATGTTTTCCTTTTTTAGGATTAACATATTCTCTGCATTTATTGATATCTTTTAAATTGTAATTCTTTTTAATTTTTAACTCAACAGCAAGGGGATTTGTACTATTTATTTTTCCTTCTTCACAAAATTTCAGTGAAGTAATATCTGGAAAAAAACGTCCAATAATTTTTCTATATTTACTATATGGAAATTCGAAATTTAATTGCAATTCTTTTGTTTTATTTGGAAAACTCCCCCATATCTCATTTTTTGAAATTTCATTTACAACTATATATCTTAATGCTTCTTCAGAATAGTAATTTTTTGAAATTTGCATTTCACTTATTGCTAATTTTAAACTACTGATTACAGCTTTTTCTAATATTTTTTTTTGCTTATCAATTGATATCATATTTTTTTATTATATAATTTATTTTGGTTGCAATAATAATAATAAATAATGATTATATTACATAAACAATATTTTTTATATTAAAAATTAATGGAATTAGTAATTAATTATAACTTAAATAATTTAATTATATCGTTCATGCCATAAGCATTTTAGATTTAGATTTGCTTTCCCAAATACTAAAACCACTTGCTGACTCCGTTGCAGATAAAATTGAAGTAGCACAATATATTTATGATTTTGAACGTGTTTTTCGTAATGCGTTGGATTTTGGGGATACCCATTTTGAAGTGGTGCATAGTTTGTTTGAAATTGAGGGGGTTAGCGATTATAAGTACACTTTTATTACCAATTACAGCCGAGTAAATTTCACCTTAAAAACGGAAGAAACTATAAATGGCATTGTTATCATTCAGGAATTCAGTGAAGGAATCAATAAAAACCAGATTCGATTTTCAAGTTTTAAAGGGGATGATATCGAGGTGCCGTTTTAGTTTTTTCTTTTAATTTCAATTTCCAATTTAAATTATTTATATTTGCCAATATGTGACAAGTCAATAAATAAACAATGAACAGTCAATTCGGAAATAAAATAAGAATATTACGAGAAGAGCAAAAGATGCTATTACGACAATTAGCACCATTACTAGATATGGACACAGCTCAATTAAGTAAAATTGAAAGAGGGGAAAGAAACGCAAAAAAAGAAACAGTATTAAAATTGGCTGAAATTCTAAATGCTGTTCCAGACGAATTAGTAACACTTTGGTTAGCTGACCAAATTTATGATGTGGTAAAAGACGAAAATACTGCATTAAAAGCAATGATGGTAGCAGAAGAAAGCGTTAAATATTCAATAAAGAAAAATGAGTAAGATAGATAATCACGAAATACAAGCTAAAAATTTTAACACATTGGATTCTAATTTATTAGAAGAACCAAGCTTGAAATATATCCCCAGATTTAATCTTTTTAATACAAGTTTTGAATCGGAAAATTTTGTAGAAAATAATAATATAAATCCTTTGTTTGAACCAATTACTAAAAGCTCATTAATTGGAATGGGAGATTGTGAAAAACTAATGGGGACTATTGAAGACAAAAGTATTGATTTAATACTAACTGATCCGCCATTTAATTTAGGTTCGTTTATGAGAAAACGTGGCACTAATTTAGTAAAGATGAGAGAAAATCAATTCTCCTATGCTGGCTGGGATGATTTAGAATATGAGGAATGGGTTTCTAAAATGGATGCTTTTTTTAGACACAGTAACAGAGTTTTAAGAAAAAAAGGAAGTTTAGTATTATTTATGTCTTTGATGAAAATTGAAACAATTATCCAACTTGCTGAAAAAAATAATTTTTATTATAAAACTGTGGGAATATGGCATAAAACTAATCCAATGCCGAGAAATATGAATTTACAATTTATTAATTCTACAGAAGCTTGGATATATTTTATAAACGAAGGTACTACCGGAACTTTTAATAATAATTCTAAAGCATTGCACGATTTTGTAGAAACTTCACTTACAACACAAAATGAAAAGAGATTTGGAAAGCATCCAACACAAAAACCAATTAAAATACTTAATCATTTTACTGAAATTTTATCAAATGAGAATGATGTGATTTGCGACCCATTTATGGGAAGTGGTTCAACAGGTGTTAGTTGTGAGATGTTAAACAGAAAATTTATTGGTATTGAACTTAATGAAGATTATTACAACATAGCAAAAAATAGAATGCAAAATATTACAACAGTATGAGAGTTATAGATTTATTTGCTGGTGTTGGTGGTTTATCATATGGGTTTTCTATGTCGAATTTTGATATTGTATTTGCAGTAGAACACGACAAAGAAATAGCCAATACATTTAAAAAAAACCACCCTGATACAGACGTGTTTTCTGATGATATTGAAACATTAGATATTAATAAATTATCTGACAGATATAAAAATATTGACGTTGTAATTGGTGGACCGCCTTGTCAAGGATTTTCTCAAAAAGGCAAAAGATTAAGTTTAAATGATGATAGAAATTACCTTTTTAAACACTTTATTGAATTTGTAAAAGTATTTCAGCCTAAATATTTTTTGTTAGAAAATGTGCCCAACTTAATAACTACTTCAAATGGTTTTTTTAAACAAGAAATATTAATTGCTTTTAATGAGTTAGGGTACTCTGTTGATGTTGATGTTTTAAATGCATCTAATTTTGGAGTACCTCAAAATAGAAAGAGAGCATTTTTTTTAGGGAAAAAAGGAGAAGTAAAATTAGGATTACCTAAATCGAATAATAAAAAAACTACAATCAAAGATGCAATTTATGATTTACCACTAATTAAATCAGGAGAAGGTGTTGAGTTTTTTGATTATGAAATAAAACCTTTGTCAGATTTTCAAAAATTTATTAGAAAAGGTTCTAAAGGGTTTTACAATCATCAAGCTACAAAGCACACTAAATTAGCTTTAGAAAGGCTATCGTTAATCCCTAAAGGAAAAGGTAAAGAAGTTTTGCCAGAAGAGCATAGGACAAAGTCTATATTTTCAGGAACTTGGTCAAGATTAAAAGAAGATGAATTTGCACCAACAATAACAACAAGATTCGATACACCGTCCTCAGGTATGTTTACTCATCCTATTTTAGATAGATGTATCACTGTTCGTGAAGGTGCAAGATTACAGTCATTTCCAGATAAATTTATTTTTTATGGCACAAAATCCTCACAATTAAAACAAGTTGGGAATGCAGTTCCTCCATTACTTGCATTTGAAATAGCTAAATTAATATTAAACGATAATAAATATGAAAACTTATCCTAATCAAATAGTAGAAAGAAGCGAGCTTAATTTAAGAAACGGTATTAAATCCTCATTAGCTGAAATTAAAGAACTTTTTGCGTTAACATTTACTTTGTATTTAGCAACAAATAAAGAAGTCTTATTAAATTATTCTAAAGAAGTTAATGCTCCTAATATAAAAATTGAGATAAAAGATGATTTATTATCAAAGTTAGAATTATTTTTTAATGGTTTGATAACTGATAATGTTGATTTTAAAAATAAAGTTAATGATAATCCTTTATTAACTGCCCAAATGGAATCTTTACAAGTTAGTTTAGAGTTGTTTTGGAAACTCTGTAAAGTAGATTTTATTCAAAATTATCCTTCGAGTCAAGAAAGAACAGGAGGAAAAAGATATGATAAAAAAATAACCTTTACTTGTAATACTCTTTTACTCGAAAACTGTTTACTTGAAAATGACGGTAGTGTTTCAGATTCATTAAAAAATATTCTATATAATTGGATAATGAAGTCTGCTGTTTTTACTCCAGACCTCTTTTTATTTAAAAAAATACAAACCACTTTAACTATTTTTTCGGAAGAAACACAATTTAAAATACGTAGGGACGATGCTTCAGAATTGTTTTTCCAACAAGAGGGCATTTACGAACAAGTTGTTGCAGGAAATACTGTCATCGACAAAGATAGTTTAGAGCCAGTTGGTCCTTTCAGAATTTTAAAATCATTTATTAAATCGGACTTACATAGTTATATTAAAGAAGATGGCAGTAATGGTTTAGGGCTTAAAGCTGATAGAACTGTTGATGAGCTTGGGGGTTATAATGAAATGGTAAAAACAACATTGAATTTAATTCCGAAAAGAACAGTTATATATGAAGAGAAAGAGACAACAGAAATAGAAGAAACCAGTTCACAAGACTTAAACAATGTTATATTTTATGGTTCACCTGGCACAGGGAAAAGTAGGGAAGTAAATAAGTCAACTATTGGTTTTAAAAGAACAAGAATAACATTTCATCCAGAAACAGATTATCATTCCTTTGTGGGTAGTTACAAACCAGTAATGGAAGGTACAAATATTAAATATGATTTTGTTCCACAGGCATTTACTAAAGCATATTGTAATGCTTGGTTAAATCCTAATGAGCCTTATTTTTTAATTATTGAAGAATTAAATAGAGGTAATTGTGCACAGATTTTTGGTGATATTTTTCAATGCCTTGATAGAGATAGTTCCGGTCAATCTGAATACGGTATTGATTGTGATAAAGATTTAGCAAAATATTTACAAGAGAAATTTGAAAAAGATGCATCACCAGAAATTTTAGAAAATTATAAAAATATAATAGAGAGTGAAGATTTTGACAAAATAATTCTACCGAGCAATCTTTATATTTACGCTACAATGAATACTTCCGACCAATCATTATTTCCTATGGATAGTGCTTTTAAAAGACGTTGGGATATGAAGTTTGTTCCTGTCGATTATGAAGACGCCAATAAATTAGAAATTGTAGTAGATAAAGACACTATTTATAATTGGGGTAATTTTATTTCAATTATAAATCCTAGCATTAAAGAATTAACAGGCAGTGAAGATAAGCAATTGGGTAATAGATTTATTAACCCACCAGATGGCAAAATTACATTTGAACAATTTCGTTCTAAAGTTTTGTTCTATTTATGGTCAGAAATTTACAAAGATGAAGTAGGTTCTTTAAATTCAATCTTTAAATATCAAATTCTAGAAGAAGATCCTATTGAATTTCAATTTGGTGAATTATTTGAAGAAAAAGAAGGTGCAATATCGCAAGTAGATTTATTTAAAGGTTTTATGCATTTTAATGGCATAGAGAGTATAAAAAATAAATAAAAGTATGAAAATACTATTTGAGGAATATCAATACAATACTAAATCATTGCAGCCTGTCATTGGCGAGAGATATTATTTACCTATTAATGCTATCTATTCTAAAATTCAATACGTTGGTTATTATTTTAATCCAAAAGCAGATAATGGCAAAGGTGATGTAGTTATTATATTTCCAAAAGTATTTATAAATAAAGATTTAAAAGCATTTGATGAATTCTCTCCAGAAGAATTAATAAATCCTACTCAGGAAATTATTGATAGATTAAAAATATCAGGAAAAGATAAAATTATTTTTGAAATTTCAACTTGGCTATTCCGAGCAATTCAACAGTATAATAAAAGACATTTATTTAATTCAATTTCGGAAAACCAATCAATAAATCAAGTAATTTCTAATCTTGATGATAAATCAAATACTGAGTTAGAAATTAATACAAGTCTTTTTAAATTTTATAAGGAAAATCAAAACTTATTTACATTTATTGCAAAAACCTCACATTCTCAACAACATAAAATAAATTGGGTAAAAACAATCAATAAAAAGAAACCTTTTATACAAAATAACCAACCTTTTTATATTGAAGTAAATTCTAAAAAGAAAAAGATTAATGAAGAAGAAGAACTTATTATATTATTTTATTCTACATTAAATTATATTAAGGATAAATATGCATTTGAACTCCAATTGCCACAGCAATATGATTTAATTAAGGGTAGTCAATTTGAAACAATGTTACGACGTGGTTGTAAATATTTGAAAAGTATAAAATATAAATACTATTCAGATAAGATGATAACGTTATATAATTTGTTATTTACTTATTTCGAAAGAAGTGAAAGTGTTCAATCAAAAAGACAAATAGAGGAAATACTGCTTATTAAAGATTTTAATATTGTTTTTGAGGATATGATAGATGATCTAATTGGTGATACTAACTTATTGAAAGGCTTAAAAAATCATCCTGATGGAAAACAATTAGATCACATTTATAAATACAAGTCTTTAATTTTAGACGATTCAATTTATTTTGTTGGTGATAGTAAATATTATCAACCAAATACAGCTGTTGGTGTAAATTCTAAAGCTAAACAATTTACTTATGCAAAGAATGTTATACAACATAATATTAAGTTATTCAATGACAAAAAACTTGATGATAGTTTAAGATATAGAGAAAATTCAACAGAAGGTTACAATATAACTCCCAATTTCTTTATATCAGCTTTTGTAAATAATGATTTTGATTTTTCCAAATCATATCTAAATGATAACGGTAAAACAATATCACAGTACCATTTTGAGAATCGTCTGTTTGATAGAGATACACTTTTTGTTCAGTCATATGATATTAACTTTCTTTTTGTTTTGTCAGCATATATTTCACGTAATTCAACGTTAAAAGCTAACTTTAAAAAAGACACCCAAAAGCATTTTAGAAACAAATTGGTTGAGTATATTGATGATAATTATGACTTTTATATTGCAAAGCCAAAATCACCTTTAAAGTCAAATGATTTTATAACAAAACATTTTAAATTGCTAAATGGTAAAATATATAAACCATCACAATTAGAAGATGAATTAATATTTGCATTTGAAAAAAAATATAATAATAGTGATGTTATTGATGAAGTAAAAGTTGATTGTTCTTCTTTTGAAGCATATAAAATAGGTAACAGTAAAATATAATTTATTAATACGATAAATATATTTTGTAATTTTAAAATATAAATTATGACAAAGCATTTTGAAATATGTGATTGGAAAACAGAAAAACCAATAAAAATATTGAGAGATGGCGATTTTGTGGAATTTAAAATAAAATAAATGAAAATAGATTTTATAGGAGATATTCATGGACATGCAGTTGAGTTAGAAGCTTTATTGATTGACTTAGGGTATAATAAACTAAATGGGTTTTATTCTCATCCTGAAAATAGAAAAGTTGTTTTTGTTGGTGATTTTATTGATAGAGGACTTCAAATAAGAGAAACTCTACAAATAGTTAAAGGAATGTGTGATAACGGCACCGCTGAAGCTGTTATGGGCAACCATGAATATAATGCAATCCTATTTCATTCTCCAAATAAAATAAAAGGCGGTTATTATAGAGACCACAGTTTTAAAGAAATTAATCATCATTATGATACATTAAAACAGTTCAAAGATTATCCTGAAGAATGGCAAGGTTATTTAGATTGGTTTAAAACTTTACCCTTATTTATTGAAACCGAAAATTATAGAGTAGTTCATGCCTATTGGAATCAAAACCATGTAGAATTTATTAAAAACAATCCAATTGAATGGAATGAAGAATGGTTTGAAAAAGTAACCAATAAGTCCTCCAAAGAATATAATGTTGTTGAAGACCTTTTAAAGGGTAAAGAATATAAGTTGCCTGAAGGATTTTACTTCTTAGATGCCGATAAAGCAAAAAGAGAACACTGTAGAATTAAATGGTGGCAAAAAATTGAAGAAAGTATCACTCATGGTGATTACTTGTTTGATTGCCCAGATAACTTAAAGCATGTCAAAATAGACCATGTAATTGAAGAAATACCTGATGATAAACCTATATTATTTGGTCATTACTGGATTAAAGAAGAACCTAGTGAGACTAATTCAAATGCAATCTGTTTAGATTATAGTGTGGCTAAAAATGGTCATTTAGTTGCATACTCGTTAGATACAAACAAATTAACTATTCAAAAAAGTATATCATGAACGAAATTATTTGTCCCAATTGTAAAAAAGCTTTTAAAATTGATGAAGCAGGATTTGCGGATATATTGAAACAAGTTCGTGACCATCAGTTTGAAGAGGAGTTGGAAAAACGACTTAAGCTAGCCGAAAATGAAAAGGAAAGTGCTGTAAAATTGGCAGAGGCAAATCTTAAAAGTGTACTTCAAGAAGATTTAAACAAAAAAGATAAAGAGTTATCGGAGAAGTTAGCCGCTAAAGAAGCGGAGATTGCTCAAATCAAATCAAAGTTAGATAGTGCTGAAATAGAGAGAGAACTTTCGGTTACTGTGGCGGTAAAGAAGATAGAAAAAGAACGTGATGATTTGGTAAATAATTTAAAGTTTAAGGAAACCGAAACCCTTTTACTCGAAAAATCATTAAACGAAAATTTCGCACTTCAACTGAAAACGAAAGACGACATCATCAAAATTAAAGATGAAGAAATTGCTTTTCGTGTAGATTTGAAACAAAGACTATCTACAAAAATGATAGGGGAGTCATTGGAACAACATTGCGAAATTGAGTTCAACAAGCTTCGTTCTTCGGCGTTTCAAAACGCCTATTTTGAAAAAGATAACGATTCAAAGTCGGGTAGTAAAGGTGATTTTATCTTTAAAGAAAATGATGTGCATGGTAACGAAATCATTTCGATTATGTTTGAAATGAAAAATGAATCGGATACTACTGCTACCAAAAAAAGAAATGAAGACTTCTTTAAAGAATTAGACAAAGACAGAAACGAAAAGAAGTGTGAATATGCGGTTCTCGTTTCGTTATTAGAAGCAGAAAGTGACTATTACAATATGGGTATCGTTGATGTTTCATACAAATTTCCTAAAATGTATGTAGTACGTCCGCAATTCTTTATTCCTATTATAACATTACTTCGAAACGCTTCTATGAACTCTATGCAATACAAGGCAGAATTGAGTTTAATAAAAAATCAAAATATTGACATTACTAATTTTGAAGAAAATATAAATGCATTTAAAGTAGGATTTGCCAAAAACTATGAATTGGCTAGCAGACAGTTTAAAACGGCAATTGATGAAATAGATAAAACAATAGACCACCTTCAAAAGACAAAAGATGCGCTTCATGCATCAGTCAACAACCTAAGATTAGCCAATAATAAAGCTGAAGAGTTAACCATTAAAAAATTAACTAACGGTAATCCGACTATGAAAGCGAAGTTTGATGAAATATCAAATAACTCTGAATTATTGTAAAAAGTATTATTTAATATTTAGTTTGAATTTTATTAAAGTATTTTGCCATGATTGAAAATATAAAATATGCAACAATTTCTCAAATCTATGTTAAGGATTTAAAATTCTATAATGAGGATAATAAACAAGATCTAATTTCACTCTGTTCGGAATTAGGAATAACATTTATTCCAGATAAAGATAGGAGTTCGATATATAAATTAGTTGATTCAAATTTTGTTAAATCTGAATTAATAGAAGATTTAAAATGCAACCCTTACGATAGAATTTTCGATTTAGAAACTTTATATAAATTTGAAAAAGGCAACCATGACGAAGTACTTTTCGTAATGGATAATAATAAAATTAAAGGAGTTGTTCATATAGTAGACTATAATAACGAATTTATTTATTTTGAATTTTATAAATTAATATTCCATTTTGAAAAAAATCTGAGAGATTTATTGAGAAAAAATAATGAATCAAATGATAATTTAATAGAATGGATGTTACAGAAATCAACTTCTAGTTCAAGTGCTACTAGCAAAGAATTTTGGAAAAAGAGGTATGAACAATGTATCCCAATTGATTCTAAAAAGAGAGATTTATTGGTAAAGAAAAGAAGAGAATGTTCTCCTTTTCAAACTTTTTATCTTAATGATTTGCTCCATTACTCATGCAGCAAAGAATATATTTCATCGGAAATTAAAAAAAATATTGATTCAATTAATAAAGTTAGGAATTGGGTAGCTCATAATCAAGAAATAATTTCTAAAAATGAATCAAAAATTGAAATCCCACTCTATAATATTGATGGATTAAAAAAGTTTGTAACTAACGCTAATATTTTTTTTGAAGCTTACGAAGAAGTAGAAGCTAAGTTAAAAGAATAAAATATTTCCCATATATATTGCACGTTCCATAAATTATCATAACCTTTGCACTGTATTTCGAATCACGCTTAGCGTGATACCAACCGAGTGAAGACACCACGGTGGTAAAACAATACGGGCCAGTCCGGTCAAAATAAACGTAAGTTTACCCAGACACCTATTTTCTCGAAATACAAATAAGAAATTTTAACCTAAACTTATTTGTATGAAAAAACTAATCTTACACATTCCACATTCGGCAACGAACATTCCTTTGCGGGAAGGTTTTATTGCTGATGAAACCAAAATTCATCAAGAAATTATCAAACTCACCGATTGGTACACCGACGAATTGTTTCACTCTGATTCCGATGAAATGATTGTAACTCCCTTTTCCAGGTTATTCTGTGATGTGGAGCGATTTGTTAATGACGAAGATGAAGTAATGTCAAAAGTTGGTATGGGGGCTGTTTATGAAAGGTTTGACAATGGCGATTTACTTAGAAAGGTAAAAACTGAACTCAGAGTGAGAATTATTGAAAATTTCTATAACAAACACCATATCCGTTTAACAGTAGCTGTTGAATCAGAATTAGCATTACATGATAGTTGCTTGATAATTGATTGTCATTCATTCCCATCAAAACCATTATTATGTGCATTAGACCAATCGGGTTTTAGTCCAGATTTTAATATTGGAACAGATGTGTTTCATACCCCTAAGGAAATTGTAGATGTCGCCTATAATTATTTTAGTGAAAAGGGTTATAGTGTAGGAATTGACGCTCCATATTCTGGAACAATTGTGCCATTGAAATATTATAAAAAAAGTAGAAATGTAAATTCTATTATGTTAGAAGTAAATAGGAAATTATATTTAGATGAGCCAACTAATGAAAAGTCACTAGAGTTTGAAAAAACGAAAACAGTTGTTCACGGGTTTATTGAGATGATGAAGAAATTCAAGAATTGATTACATTTAAATTATCATATAATTTAGTTACCCTATCAGTTATTCTATAGCATTTTAATTTCAACAACTATTGATTTTATTGGGCTAGTGGGTATTGGTACGACTTGTAAAAAAATAAAAATGTTTAACATTAATTAGTTTAATTTGATTTAATTTGATATTATATTTGTGTAAAAAATAACAAAATAGTAATCTCTAATAAATTGAAATATGACTTTTAACTTTGATATCCCTACTCAAAACATCGTATGTTTTGATTTATTAAATTCAACATGGGAAGAAACATACGCAAGCATTTTGTTCCTAAATATTGATAAAATCAATATTGAGTTTCTAGATATTAAATATTGTGAGTTACACTCAGATTTGAGAACTCCTGACTCAATATCAAAAATTTATTTTGAAAATAACTACATTGTAGCTTGCGTTAGTTTTGAAAATCACAATGGTATTCAAGGAATTTGTTATTCAATGGATTATGAACTAACTGAGGTTAAGCCAATTTCAGTTGATTCTATAAGTTCTAAAAAAATTATTAAATCTGTAGTAAGTGATTTTACTATAAATAGTAATTTAAATTTAAGTAAAATTAACTATGACAATCTACTAAGTATTAATGATTTTTTAAATTCATCAAGCATGTACTCTTTTGAGAAGGAAATTATTATTATTGAAGTTAAAGATGTAATAGAAATTAATTTAGAGGAGTTCTCTAAAAAGTTCAATACTAAAGTTATTTTTGAAAAGAAAAACCTAAAATTAAATTCACAAAGGTTTTTATTACATTCTATTTATTATCGAAATCAATTACCAATAGCATTTACTTTTCTCAAAAATGGCAAAACATTTACTGCCTGGAATGAAGAATATTTAATGTCAATTTATAATATCAAACCCTGTAATATTATTTTGTTATCAAGAAAAGAGGAGTTAGATAGGATTCTTGATAAAATCAGTGAATTTGGACTAAATAATTTATCTGATTCAGAAAATAAGTTTTTAGATTCTTTCAATAGTTAAAATAATTTTAGTTACCCTATAAGTTACCCTGTAGCATTTTAATTTCAACAACTATTGAATTTATTATGCTATTGGGTATGGGTTCTAGAGGGGAAACGTATTAATATTGTTCAAATCCTAATTTCAATCTATTTTTTATTTTCTCCTTTAGATGTTGAGGGTCTACAACGAAAACACTATCACCGTATGATAATAGTAAGCGTTCTAATTCATAATTAATTATCACGCTAATTTTAACTTCAAGTGTGTTCTCGTCAATCCACTTATGCTTTTGGGTTTCATGGATGGACTTATTTTCCATATACCTACCTGTAAGTTGATTGAAATGCAAAATAACGGTTTCTAAAACTGCATTTTCTGCCTTACTCACTCCAATCATATCAGAAAAATAATCTTGCCAGTCAATTAATTCATTTTCTATAAATGTTATTGCCACTGACGATAAAGATACAATTCTATCAATCGCAACGTTCCAATCGGTTTTCCAGCTTTCGGTATTTAATCCAAATAAAAACCAACGATTATTATATTCTTTAAGGTAGTATGGATGAAAAATAAAGGTGTAAGGTTCTTCAGTTTTAAAATCTTTATAAGTAATTTCTAAAGGAGTTTTATTTTGAACCGCATTGTAAAGAGCACTAAAATGTTCTATTCCCTTTAAATCTTGAGAACTGTCAAATCCAATATATGGTTTGTCATTTGTTGGTGTTTTTAAATCAGTTTTCAATTTTGCAATAATTGCTTGAATTCCCTCAAATTGTGGCATTCCTTCAAACTGAGATAATACTTGAATGGCAGATTGAAATTGGTCCATTTCAACATCGTTTAA
>JBIPNF010000139.1:0-6493 GCA_044373885.1 Flavobacterium sp.
TGGGATTTTTTCTATTTTATATAAATGATGAAATTATGAGTGCAGTATCGTATTACACAGCAGAAGGATTAAAGAAATTAAGAGAAGAATTAGATTATTTGAAGAGCGTGATGCGTCCAAAAGCGTCCGCTGATATAGCAGAAGCACGTGATAAAGGCGACTTGTCAGAAAATGCCGAATATGATGCTGCCAAAGAAGCACAAGGAATGTTGGAAATGCGAATTGCTAAATTGGAAGAGGTACATTCCAACGCAAGATTAATTGATGAAACGCATTTAGATGTTTCAAAAGTATTGGTTTTGTCAAATGTAAAAATCAAAAATTTAACTAACGGAATTGAGATGAAATACACCTTGGTTGCTGAAAGTGAAGCGGATTTAAAAACCGGAAAAATATCTGTGACTTCGCCAATTGGCAGAGGATTATTGGGTAAATCTGTAGGCGAAGTAGCCGAAATTACCGTTCCAAATGGCGCTTTGAGATTTGAAATACTAGAAATTTCGAGAGACTAAATAGTTGAATCGTTTAGTTGTTAAATCGTTTAACCGTTTTTACAACTTAACTATTAAACAATTAAACATTTATACTATGTCAAGTATTTTTACAAAAATCGTAAACGGAGAGATTCCATGTTATAAAATTGCAGAAGACGATAATTTTCTTGCTTTTTTGGATGTAAATCCAAATGCGATTGGACATACTTTGTGTATTCCAAAACAAGAAATCAACAAAATTTTCGATTTAGACGATGCCCTTTATTTAGGATTAATGAAGTTCTCGAAAAAAATTGCAATTGCTCTTGAAAAGGCAGTTCCTTGCAAAAGAATTGGAATGAGTGTAATTGGTTTAGAAGTTCCCCACGCGCACGTTCATTTGATTCCATTGAATGAAATGGACGAAATACGATTCCAAAATAAGGTAAGTTTGAGCAAAAAAGAATTTGAAGCTTTGGTTAAGAAAATACAAGAAAATTTGTAAAGAATAAAAAGGTCTAAATTCAAAGCTAAGCAGTAAGAATGTTATATTGACATGATTATTAATAAAGTTTTGCCACGGATTTAAATGATTAAAAAGATTTTTTAAGTTGAATAGCAAACTAATCGGTGTTAATTTGTGCTAATCCGTAGCTAAAAATTAGTTCTTTTATAAAACTAAAAATTAAAATTTAGTTGTTACTTATATATTCTTTGAAGTATTGCTTTTTAAGCCTTTCTGAAACTAATTTGCATCGTTGTACCCTTATTAATTTCAGAATGTAATACTTTTACTTTTCCATTATGGTATTCTTCGACAATACGTTTTGTTAGTGAAAGCCCCAATCCCCAACCTCTTTTTTTAGTTGTAAATCCAGGTTCAAAAATGGTTTTGAATTGTTTTCTAGGAATTCCTTTGCCCGTATCAGATACTTTTATTTTTACAAATTCGCCTTCTAATTCAATAACTACGTCTAATTTTCCTCGTCCTCTCATAGCGTCTATGGCATTTTTCACCAAGTTTTCTATAGTCCAACTGAATAAAGCAGGATTTAAAGAAACAGCGATTGGAAATTTTGGAGCGTTGAATGAAAAAGCGACTTGTTTTGAAAATCTTGATTGCAAATAAGCGAATGATTGTTCAGTTTCGGAGATAATATCTTTCTTTTCTAAAATAGGTTCAGAACCAATTTTTGAAAATCTATCAGTAATATTTTGAAGTCTAATAATATCTTTTTCGATTTCTAAAACAGTAGTTTCGGCAACATTTTCCGTTTTTAATATTTCAAGCCAGCCAATTAAAGACGAAAGCGGTGTGCCGATTTGATGCGCGGTTTCCTTCGCCATACCTGCCCAAAGTTTGTTTTGAGTTGCCATTTTTGTACTGCGATAAAAATTGTAAACAAGCAATGCAAATAAAACAATAATTAACAAAAAGGCGATTGGAAAATAAATAAGATTGTTTAAACGCTCTGAATTTCCGTAATAAAAATATTGAAATTTTCCCGGAACATATTGCAATTTTATGGGTTCATTTTGATTTTTCAGACGCTTGAGATAATCAGCAGCTTTAACTTTATCTAAAACAATTTCTTTAGGAATATTTGTTGTGTTAATTATCGAATCATTTTCAACAACAATAATTGGGATGTTAGTATTTGTAATAATCTTTAATGGAAGTTCCGTATTTGCATTTACATCACCATAGTTCAGCGATTTAATTGCTTCCGCCCAATATTCCATTTTTATACGTTCTTCATTTTTAAAAATTTGAAAAAAGTTAAACGTATTCCAAAGAATAAAAATGATAATGATGAAGGAGGAAAAAATAATAATCCAACGTGTAAAATTCCTTTTGTTCGAAAACTGCATAAACTTTTTTGTAAAGTGATATTCAACGATAAATATAATGAAATATTATCATTTTGAATGTAGAAATATCATTTTGCCTTTTTGTAAAGGAATATTAGATTACAAAATTCTAAATTTTTGAATCCATTTTATTATATTTGTTCAAATTGATTTTTATGATTAGCATTGACCCAAAAGACATTTCTTCCGCAAAATTACAAGGGTATTTACAAAGCGCTGTTGGACCTCGACCTATTGCTTTTGCAAGTACTATTGATAAGAATGGTAAGCCAAATTTATCGCCTTTTAGTTTCTTTAATGTTTTCAGTGCGAATCCGCCAATTTTGATTTTTTCACCCGCAAGGCGTGTTCGTGACAATTCAATTAAGCACACTTTAATTAATGCCGAAGCAACTCGAGAAGTAGTAATAAATGTTGTAAATTTTGATATGGTGCAACAAACATCATTGTCAAGTACCGAATATGCTGATGGTGTGAATGAATTTCTAAAAGCTGGGTTTTCCGCAATCCCATCAGAGCTTGTGAAACCGTATCGTGTGGCTCAATCTCCAGTTCAATTTGAATGCAAGGTCAATGAAATTATTAGCCTTGGTAATGAAGGCGGCGCAGGAAATTTAGTGATTTGTGAAGTATTGAAAATCCATATTAATGAATCTATTTTAGATAACAATGGAACTATCGATCCCTATAAAATAGATTTGGTTTCAAGAATGGGTGGTAATTGGTATTCTCGTGCCAATCAAGGATTGTTTGAAGTTACAAAACCATTGACGACATTAGGAATTGGTGTGGACCGAATTCCAGATTATATTAAAGAAAGTCCTGTTTTTGACGGCAATGATTTAGGAAAATTAGGGAATATTGAAGCATTGCCTACAACAGAAGAAATTAATATATTTGTAAATAAAAATTTTGCAGTCAAAGGTGTTTTAAGTGCAGATGATGTTTTGAAACAACACCAAAAAGCCAAGGAATATCTAGATAAAAACGAAGTTAATTCCGCTTGGAAAGTATTGATGGCAAGTAAATAAAGAGAATAAAATAACAATAAAAATAGTTAAGATGGAAGTATCAGGAAAAATCAAAATGCTTGGTGAAGCAAAAAATGTAGGAAACGGAAGTTTCCTAAAAAGAGAGTTAGTCGTTACAACTGACGAACAATATCCTCAACATATTTTAGTTGAATTCGTTCAAGACAAATGTGATTTATTGAACAGTTACAATGTTGGTGAGGCTGTAAAAGTTTCCATCAATTTAAGAGGTCGCGAATGGGTTGACCCTCAAGGTGTGACGAAATATTTCAACGCAATTCAAGGATGGAGAGTGGAAAGATTGGCTGCTGCTGCACCAACTCAAGCACCACCAATGCCTACTGCCGAAGCATTTGCACCAGCGGAAACTTTCAAAGAAGAAGAGCACGACGATTTGCCTTTCTAATTACTAATTATAAAGGATTATGAGTCAGAATTTAATTTTTCTATTTTCTGACTTTTAAGTGCTCAATAAATTGTATTTCAAACTTTGCATTTAAAAAATGTACTTTTTAACTAAAGATTTATATTTTCCACCAGTTCATAATGCTAATTATGAAGGTATTCTTTCGGTAGGGGGCGATTTATCACCTGAAAGATTATTATTGGCTTACAAGAGTGGTATTTTTCCTTGGTTTAATCACGGAGAACCAATTCTTTGGTGGGCTCCAAATTCAAGAATGGTTTTGTTTTTTGAAGATTTAATTGTTTCTAAAAGCATGCGTAATATCCTCAATAGAAATATTTTTAAAGTTACTTTTAATCAGGATTTTAAAGAGGTTATTTCCAATTGTCGTTCTGTTAAAAGAGAAGGACAAAGCGGAACTTGGATTACAGACGATATGATAGAAGCCTATTGTAAACTTCACGAAATGGGCATTGCTAAATCTCTTGAGGTTTGGCAAAACGAACAGCTAGTTGGAGGATTGTACGGTATCGATTTGGGACATGTGTTTTGTGGCGAAAGTATGTTTTCCAAAGTGAGTAATGCTTCAAAAGTGGCTTTTATTGCATTGGTAAACCATTTAAAAAAAGAAAATTACAAATTACTCGATTGTCAAGTTTATAACGAACATCTTGAAAGTTTGGGTTGTAAAGAAATTGATAGAGTAGAATTTATAAAAATTTTGAATTCGTATATTTAACTTCTTTTCCAGCAATCCTCAACGTGGTCATTAACCATCCCTGTGGCTTGCATGTGCGCATAAACAACTGTTGAACCTACAAATTTAAATCCTCTTTTCTTTAAATCTTTGCTAATTGTATCCGAAAGTGGAGTAGAAGCAGGAACTTCTTTCAATATTTTTCTAGTATTTACAATGGATTTTTCATCAACAAATCCCCAAATGTATTTACTAAAACTTCCAAATTCTTCCTGTATTTTCAAAAATGAAATAGCATTCGAGACAGCAGAACGAATCTTCAATTGGTTGCGAATAATTCCCGGATTTTGCATTAATTCTTGAATTTTATCTTCAGAATATAATGCTACTTTTGAATAATTAAAGTTGTCAAAAGCCAATCGAAAGTTTTCTCTTTTTTTTAATATTGTAATCCAACTCAATCCCGCCTGAAAGGTTTCTAAAATAAGAAATTCGAATAATTTTTGGTCGTCATAAACAGGAACGCCCCATTCTTCATCGTGGTATTTTTCGTAAATATCGATTCCAACGCACCATTTACACCTAATTTTTTCTTCCATTGTATTTTTTGATAATTTCAAATATAAAAAATTCCATTTCAAATTGCTTCGAAATGGAATTTATATAAGATTAGAATCCTGAAAAGAATTAACCTAAAGCCGCTCTTTTGAAACCTGTAACAACTAAGTTTTTATCTAAAGATTGAACATAAGCAGCAACGCTCATTTTACTGTCTTTAATATAGTCTTGGTTTACTAAAGTATTGTCTTTAAAGAAACGTGCTAATTTACCTTTTGCGATATTGTCTAGCATTGCTTCTGGTTTCCCTTCTTGACGTAAAACATCTTTTGCAATTTCAATTTCTTTTGAGATAATATCTGCATCAACACCATCTTCGTTCAAAGCGATTGGCGCCATTGCTGCCGCTTGCATTGCTACATTTCTAGCAACTTCGTCAGCTCCTTCAATATTTGCAGATAATGCAGTTAAAGTAGCGATTTTGTTTCCAGAGTGAATGTAAGATCCGATGAAAGCACCTTCTAATTTTTCGAATGTTCTGATTTCTAATTTTTCACCGATAACTCCTGTTTGCTCGATTAATTTATCGGCAACAGTAATTCCGTTGAAATCAGCAGCTAAAAATTCTTCTTTAGTATTGTAGTTCAACGCCAAATTAGCCATATCAGTAGCCATTTTCACAAAGCTTTCGTTCATTCCTACGAAGTCAGTTTCACAGTTTAATGTGATAACAACACCAGCAGTTTTTGCAGCATTTACAACTGCAATTGCAGCTCCTTCAGTTGATTCTCTGTCAGATCTGTTTGCAGCAACTTTTTGCCCTTTCTTACGAAGGTTTTCAATTGCCAAATCAAAATCTCCATCAGATTCTACTAATGCTTTTTTGCAGTCCATCATACCTGCACCTGTGATTGTTCTTAATTTATTTACGTCTGCAGCAGTTATAGTTGCCATAATTTTTTTAATTTAAAGATTAAAAGACTGAAAAATTTAAAGAATAAAAATAATGCTAATTTTAAATCAACACTTTAAGTAATCTTTAAATCTTCCAATCTTTAAATATATTTTTTATTCTTCAGTTGCAGGAGCTTCTGTTTCAGCTGCAGGAGTTTCAACTTCCGCTTCAACAGCAGGAGCAACAACTTCAACATCTGCTACAGGAGCAACAACTTCAACTACGGCAGCAGGAGCTATTACAGCTTCTACTTCAGCAGCAGGAGTTTCTGCATCACCTTCTTTATCAGAAGTTCTATTTGCAAGTCCATCAATTATGGCAGCAGTTACTAAAGATAGAATTTTATCGATTGATTTAGAAGCGTCATCGTTAGATGGAATTACGTATTCAACCTCTCTTGGGTCAGAATTGGTATCAACCATTGCAAAAACTGGAATGTTTAATTTTTGAGCTTCTTTAATCGCGATGTGTTCTGCTTTAATATCAACTACGAATAACGCA
>JBIPNF010000140.1:0-6488 GCA_044373885.1 Flavobacterium sp.
CTAACGTATCATGCATCCAACCCATCATCCACTTCATTCCAAATCCTAACCCACCAATTGATGTTGGTCTAGAAACCATTGGAAAAGAAGTGCTTTCTTCGGCAATGGTTTGCACACCTTGATAGTTGGCATAAACCGCTTCGTTAAAATCTTTTAGAAAACTAATGGTATCTAAATTTTCGTTTCCACCATAAATATTAGGTTCCCATTCCCCTTCGTTTCTTGAATAATCTAAATACAGCATAGAAGCAACGGCGTCCACTCGTAATGCATCGGCATGATACTGTTGCAACCAAAATAAGGCATTGCTTATTAAAAAGGAGCGAACCTCGTTGCGTCCATAATTAAAAACCAAACTTTTCCAATCGGGATGATAGCCTTTTTTTATATCGGGATGTTCATAAAGGTGTGAACCATCGAAAAATCCCAGTCCATGAGCATCATCGGGAAAATGTGAAGGAACCCAATCCAAAATAATACCAATTCCCGCTTTGTGGAAACTATCCACTAAATGCATAAAATCTTGTGGATTTCCGAAACGAGATGTAGGCGCAAAATAACCTACCAATTGATACCCCCAAGATGGGTCGTAAGGATATTCCATTATGGGCATAAACTCAACGTGGGTAAAGCCAGTTTCTTTTACATAACTAACTAAATCTTCTGCAAATTCGAGATACGTCAAAAATCGATTGTCCTCTGGGCGTCGTTTCCAAGAGCCTAAATGAACTTCATAAACAGAAAATGGCCGGTCTAAACCGTTGTGTTTTTCCCTAGAATTCATCCACTTTGTATCTTTCCACTTGAAATCTAAATCCCAAACTATGGAAGCGGTGTTGGGTGGATTTTCACAATAAAACGCAAAAGGATCTGCCTTTTCGGTTACAATACCGTCATTATTAGATTGGATTTTATATTTATAAGTTGTCCCTTTTGTAAGGTGTGGAATAAATCCCTCCCAAATTCCAGATTCGTCCCATCGCACTTCTAGATCATGTTCGCCTTGAGTCCAATAATTGAAATCTCCAACTACCGAAACGGAATGGGCTGTTGGTGCCCAAACAGCAAAGTAAACGCCTTTTACACCATCAAGAGTTACCAGATGTGCGCCTAGTTTTTCATAGAGGCGAAAATGTTTTCCAGCTTTGAATAAATCAATATCAAAATCGGTAAAAAGGGAATGCGAGATAACTATATTCATATAAAAAATGGTGTTATTCTGCTCATATGCAGATGAAAATGGTTATCGGACTTCAAAATTATCAGGAATTACTACGCCATTTTTTATGACTACAATTCCATCTTTTACAGCATACAAAGGATGAAAAGCGTCTTCAAGATGGTTTCCACCATTAATATAAACGTCATTTCCTATTCGGCAATTTTTATCTACCAATGCTTTATTGATAAAACAACGTTCGCCGATTCCTATTAACTGCTTGTTATTTTTTATATCTTCATTCATTTCATCAATACTTTGATATTGATCGTTCCCCATGATATAACTGTTTTGGATAACTGTATCGTCTCCAATTCTTGAACGAATTCCGATTACAGAATGCACAATTTCTTTTGCATTTAGTATGCAACCTTCAGAAATTAAAGATCTTTCAATGTTTGCTTTTTTGAACTTTGTTGGTGGCAATAATCGTGGTCTAGTGAATATTTTATTATCATTATCAAATAAATTAAATTTAGGAACATCATCTGTAAGTCCTATATTAGCTTCAAAAAACGAATCTATATTTCCAATATCTGTCCAATAACCTTCATATTGGAAACTGTATATTTTTTTATTCCCTACTGCCTGAGGGATAATTTCTTTACCAAAATCTTTCGTATTTGGATTGGACATTATATCTACTAACAATTTTTTATTGAAAATATAAATACCCATAGAGGCCAAATAGTGTTTTCCTTCGTTTTTCATTTGTTCACTTACATCGGATTTCCAATCGGGCAATAATTCTTTAGCTGGTTTTTCAATGAAAGATTCGATGCAACTTTCAGCATTGGTTTTCAAAATACCAAATTCGGGAGCATCTTTTTCTGTAACTGGTAATGTGGCAATTGAAATATCCGCTTCATTCTTGATGTGAGCTTCTATCATTTCGTTCAAATCCATTTGGTACAATTGATCTCCTGAAAGTATCAATGCATAATCAAAACTATGATTTAAAAAATGGGGCATGCATTGTCTAACAGCATCTGCAGTTCCTTGAAACCAAGTAGGATTATCTGGAGTTTGTTCAGCAGCTAAAATATCTACAAAAGCATGACTAAAAATACTAAAGTTATACGTGTTTTTGATATGAGCATTCAATGAAGCAGAATTAAATTGTGTTAAAACAAATATTCTATAAATATCAGAGTTCATACAATTTGAAATTGGAATATCTACCAATCTGTATTTTCCCCCAATTGGAACTGCGGGTTTCGAGCGCGTTTCTGTTAATGGATACAACCTAGAACCTTGACCTCCTCCGAGGATAATTGCGATAACATTTTTCTTTTTTGGTTTCATAATTTGTTGGTTATTTGTTGATATATTTCTATGTATTCTTGGCAAACCCTCTCCCAAGAATGATCAGTATTCATTCCAATTCTTCTTGTTTTGTTCAAACGCACCTTGTCTTTATAAAGCACAATTGCCCTTTGAAAAGAAGTACAAATATCGACTACACTTGCTTGAATATGACAAATACCATTGCCATCATCTCCAATATCTATAACGGTATCTTCAAGTCCGCCAGTTCTTCTGACAATCGGAATTGTACCGTATTTTAGAGCATACATTTGGTTCAAACCACAAGGTTCTACTCGTGAAGGCATTAGTAAAAAATCAGAAGCAGCATAAATCAAATGAGCCAAATCTTCATTATAACCAATAAATACATTGTAATTTCCCTTGAAATCTAATAGTAAATCGGTTAACTGTTTTTCAATATTTGAATCTCCAGATCCTAAAATAAAAACATTGATTTCGTTTTTATTAACTATTAAAGCTTCTTTTGAGGCTTGAGGAAGTAAATCCCCACCTTTTTCCCCTAATAATCTTCCGATAAAACTAAAAAGAGGTTTTGATGCGTCTAAATTGTAAAGGCTGCACAATTTATCTTTGTTCGCTTGCTTTCCTTTGATATAATTTCTTGTTGAGTACTTGAATTCTAGCCTATTGTCTTTTGCAGGATTCCAAACTTCAATGTCAATTCCGTTTAAAATACCTTTAGATTTATAGCGAACCGAATTGAAAAGTGATTCCAATCCATAACAGAAATTATTAATTTCATTCAAATAATTGGGTGAAACTGTCGTGACTGCAGCTGCACATTTTACAGCAACAGCTAAAGAATTGATGCAATTATCCCATTCTAAAATGGGAATATGACTTTCATCAAATTGAGGCAAATAATTCAATTTTTCAAATCCAAATTGACCTTGATAAATTCCGTTGTGAATCGTAATTACTGAAGCAACATTACATAACTTTATATATTTATGGCAATATTGCATCATGAAAGGAATCAATCCAGTATGGTGATCATGACAATTAATTACATCTGGAACTTCGGATTTGCTATTAATCCAATCTAAAGTGGCAATTTGGAAAGCTACAAAACGCTCCATATCATCTGGAAAACCATAAACCTCTTTTCTATCAAATAATTCAGGTATTTCAACTATATACAATTCGAAACCGAGCTTATCTGTCTTTTCTTTTAAAATAGAGAACGTAAAATTTAGATTTCCTAATTTGACATATCCTTTATAATAGACCTCAAATTCATTTTCATTTTTAAATTTTGTATCATAACCCGGAATTACGACCTTTACAAAGTGCCCTGAATTTCTTTGGTATTTTGGCAACGCTCCTACTACATCGGCTAAACCACCAACTTTTGCAACTGGGTAACACTCGGCACTAATATGAAAAATTTCCATTTATTATTTTATTATTACTACTACTTTATTATGTTTCAAAAAATCCAGAAAGCAATTCATTTCTGTTTCCTAAATGTAGTAAAAAAATATTGCCTACCGTTTCAAGTTGAAAATTTATTGAAATATCAAAAAAAACCTATAAAAGATAAAAATTCAGTAAAAAATTAAATTATATTACTTAATTTTTATATCAAAAAATAAGATTTGATTAGAATACAAAAACCATTTGAAAACAAAGTAATAATTATTTTTTCGGTAAAATCAAGAATTTATGCTTTTAAGTTTTATTTAATATCTGTAAAAGCAATACAAATAAATAATATCATAAATTGCACGCACAAAATATCATCTAAATTAATTGAATTGAATTCCAAGAAAAAGCAACATTTAAAAGTTCCTAAAGTCATTATTTACATTGGAAAAATACTTCAATTTTTTTCTGTAAAACTGACCACTTTGTATTTAGCTAAATTATTTACAACCCCCATAAAGCACAAAATTCCAAAAAGAGAATTGGAAATGGATGATAACAGTTTTAAAAAAACGCTATTGATTCCAGAAATTGGCAAAAAAATTGTAGTCTATCAATATGGTAAAAGTGAAAAAAAAATATTACTTGTTCATGGTTGGTCCGGACGCGGAACCCAATTGGTGAAATTTGCAGATGCATTCGTAGATAAAGGATATGCAACAATTAGTTTTGATGCTCCAGCACACGGAAAATCACCTGGGAATTCAACAATTATGACAGAATTTATTACTTCCATAATAGAAATAGATGAAAAATTCGGTCCATTTGAAGCTGCTGTTGGACACTCTTTAGGCGGAATGGCTTTGCTAAATGCAATAAAAAAAGGCTTGGAAATTAACCGATTAGTCATCATCGGAAGTGGCGACAAAGTGAAAGATATTTTAGAAGATTTTGTTTCTAAATTGAAACTTAAATCCGAATTTAGCTCGCATTTGCAAAAGCATTTTGAAAAAAAATACAACGAGCCTATGGAAAATTATTCGGGTCATAGTGCTGCCAAAACAATCGATATTCCTGTTCTTGTAATTCACGATGAAAACGATTACGAAGTTCCGGTAGAAGCCTCAATTAACATCAACAATAATTTAAAAAATGGAGAGTTAATGATTACGAAACATTTGGGACACCGAAAAATTCTTGGAAACCCTTTTGTAATTGAGAAAACTATAGAATTTATTACTAATTAAATGCTGCCAAAATGAAAAATAATTTATTAAGTCTAGTCCTTATATTTTCACTTTTTTCCTGCCAAGGGCAAGACAAAACGAAAAACACAAAACTGGAAATTCAGAAATCAGAGGCACAATGGAAAAAAGAATTAACATCCGAACAATTTGAAGTATTACGTGAAAAAGGAACAGAACGCCCGTTTTCAGGAGAATATGTAAACACCTTCGAAAAAGGAACCTATGTTTGTGCTGCTTGTGGAAATTTACTTTTTTATTCCGATGCTAAATTTCATTCCGATTGTGGCTGGCCCTCATTTGATAAAGCCATAAAAGGTTCTGTAACTTATATCACAGATTTTAGTTTTGGAATGTCCCGAACCGAAGTCAACTGCGCAAAATGTGGCGGTCATCTTGGGCATGTTTTTGATGATGGACCTACCAAAACGGGGCAACGCTTTTGTACAAATTCTGTATCTGTTAAATTTATACCTTCTAAATAATGAGTGCGTCAATAGAAAAATCAGAACAAGAATGGAAAGACCAATTGGGTTTAGAACGCTATAAAATTCTTCGACAAAAAGGTACAGAATTCCCACATTCAGGAAAATACAATCTTCATTTTGAAAAAGGAACTTATTGTTGTGGCGGTTGTGGCGAACCTTTATTTGATAGCGATGCTAAATTTGACGCCCATTGCGGTTGGCCTTCCTTCGATGAATCGATTCCTGAAAAAGTAAAATATATAAAAGATGCTACGCACGGAATGATTCGTACAGAAATTGTTTGTGCAAATTGTCGTGGGCATTTAGGACACGTTTTTGATGATGGCCCTACAAAAACTGGTCAACGCTATTGTGTAAATTCATTGTCTGTAGATTTTGTAAAGTAAAAAGTTGCAGAAACTTTATTAACATTATATCATATAAAAACTATTCAACTTTTTAATCAATTCTAATATTCGTATTGTCCCAATTTGAATAATTTTTAAACCTTATTTTATGACAATAAAAAAACCGAATAAATTCAATCGCTTTTGGAAACTACTTGGGCCGGGATTAATAACGGGTTCTAGCGATGATGATCCTTCTGGAATTGCAACCTACTCACAAGCTGGGGCAGCATATGGACTTTCTACACTTTGGACTGCTGTTTTAGCGTTTCCACTTATGGCCGCAATTCAGCAAATGTGCGCCCGAATTGGATTGGTAACAGAACAAGGATTAACAGGAGCATTGAAAAAAAATTATCCTAAATGGGTTTTATATTTAATGCTTCTTTTCAGTTTTCCAAGTATTGTATTGAATATTGGTGCAGATATTGCTGGTATGGGAGCTGTTGGAAACATG
>JBIPNF010000141.1:0-6452 GCA_044373885.1 Flavobacterium sp.
TTGATCTTCACGCTGAAATACTTGTCCTTTCACTACAGCTTTTGGATCATCTATACGAGCTCCTCTATTATAATATTTAGGGTCATTGCATATAGCTTGATAACGAGCTAGATTGGTCTTACTAGCAGTTGTTCCTCCATAAAGAGATACAGGAAATTTAACGGTATCTTCCGAATTGAGTCCTTCGTGAAAAACAGAAAAAGCAGTTGTGGCTGTTGCCGGATAAACCTGTTGGGCATATCGGTTATACATTTTGAAGATGTCAATAATCCCAGGATTAGCCAATGCATACGTCATGGCGCTGACCGAAATATTAGTACAAGAAAGCCCCGTATTAATCCCCCCAAGGGCTGACCAATAAAAACCTATTTCATAGTTCAAAGCAAAATACCCTTTGTTCCAAGACTGATCCATTTCTGAAGCTGAAAATAATTTTCTACCATTTGGATTACCAGTACTTACAATTGGATTAATTAAAAAAGGATTCCATTGCTCTTTGTAGGTTTGCTCATCTGTTAAATGGTGTCCACGGTTATAAGCTCCACCTTTAATACCAAAGCCAAGTACAGGATCTATTTCGGTCATTACATAATCATAAGCGTATTGTTCTTCAACAACGGGATCCACATTATTGAATGTTAAAACAATTTTGCGAGTAGAAACATCGTTGAAATGTAATTTAAATTTAGCGAAAGCTTCTAAACGAAAATTTTGCCATTCTATTGAGGATATGGCATATTGAGAATGATTAGGAGTATTATTTGTTCCATCAGTAACGGTTCCTTTATAAGCCTCTTCGTCTCCTGTAGCTCCAGTTTTCACTTGTACAAAAGCAATATGTTCGAATTTTTCTAGAGGTTGTTCTCTCAAAAACAAGGCAAATTGTCTAATCATTTCAAAATAGTAATCTTTATAATCTTGGTCTAAATAATACGGATGCCTATTTAAGAAATTTTGATTCGTAGCCCCGTTAATATTTACACTTACTCTCGGAACACCATTGTCAAACACCCACAAAGGGCAATCAGGCCCAACATTGACACTGAATCGAACCAACTTATCATTAGCAACAGCAACATCTAATATGTCTTGAAAAGCAATAAAGTCGCAATTAGTTCCTGGTCCAGCCTGAATATCTTCCCATCTAGCGGAAGTTTCAATACCCTTGACAAAGTCGGCATTTGGAGCTGAATAATCTGGAATTCCTCCACCACGATCCCAAACTCCATAAGCGGAAGTTGGCAGTGATTGTGAATGTGATTTTGTAATAAAAAAAAGAACAAAGCCAAGTAAGGCGGTGTATTTATAAAGAACTTGCATAATCATTTTTTTAATTTGCTTAAAAAAAATATTAAAATCCCAAGATTGGAATAGGATTTATATATATTAAGTTTTAAATACAAAATTAAGTCTTAGTATATCCTAATAAAGTGTCAATATATGTCAATAAGTATGCGATTTTGTTTCATACGTAGATGCTATTGTTTTTTAAAGGAAAAAAGAAAAACAGGATTTCAGAATTTATAACACTTTATTGGACTAATTTTAAATAACAAGCGGTATAACAACTGTTTTATATCGTAATAAACTTTCAAATATAACGTCAATGATTTAATGATTTTTTAAAACAATCCTTTTAATGCAGTATTTTTTATCCCAATTTTAGTAGCGTCAAAATTTAATTTATTTTGCAAAAGCGAGGCATAAACGCTTCTAAAATCAATTTCATGTTTCAAATCACCGTTGTTTAAATCGGATAGATTGGGGTTTTTACCTATTATTTTACCTTGATTATTTCCTCCGATTATGAACATTGGAGCAGCAGTTCCGTGATCAGTTCCTCTTCCATTGTCTTTTACGCGACGTCCAAATTCAGAGAAAACTACTATGGTAACATTTTGTAATTGTTGACTGTTTTTCAAGTCTTGGTAAAAGCTGTAAACGGCATCATTCAAATCGGATAATTTATTTTTGTGGATTGCGAGTTGGTTATCATGTGTATCAAATCCACCAAGTGAGGTGTAATATACTTTTGAGTTTAAATTTCCTTTAATCAATTTTGAAATCCATTCCAAGTTTTTGGCCAACTCCGTTTTTGGATAAATTACATCTAAAGAAGTCGATTTTGCTAAGGCATTTTGAATATCAACCGAACTTTCAACCACCGAATTGGCTATTTTTCGAACGAAATCCAATTGTGGGTTATCCGATAATTTGATGTCGTTTTCTTGCTTCGTTTTAACATTAAATCGAGAAGGATCTTTTACAGTTATGGAGTGTGGTTCCATTCCTTTTAGGGCAAGATTATCAATTTTGTCAAGATTTATTCCAGCAGTTGCCTGGTGTTCTTTGCATTGTAAATCGAGATAACGTCCTAACCAACCATCATTTAAATATTCTTGATTTGTTGGTGCAGTTTGCCAAATTTCTTGACTTCGAAAATGAGAGCGAACAGGTTCAGGATATCCAACATTTTGTAGTATTGATAAGTCACCATTTTGCTGCATGCTTGCAAACCCTTTTAAGGCGGGATGAAATGCCATTCCGTTTGTAGCCGAAAGCACATCGTCTTTTGAAAGTGCTATTTTTGGTCGCAAGTCATAATAGAGGGCATCTTCAAAAGGGATAAAAGTATTTAGACCGTCATTACCGCCGTTTAATTGAACGAAAACCAAACATTGTTCGCCTATAACTAAACTCTTTTGGGATCCGAAAGCATTTAAAAAATCAGGCAATAAAAGCGTTCCACCAGTAAAAGTTCCTGTAAGTGATAAAAATTGTCTTCTGTTCATAATAAAAGAATTTGACTTTATAAAAAGGGTATTACGAATTATATAAGTTGGAATTCAGGTAATTTTGATATAAAATTAAACAATCGAAGCACCGCATTTTCTGAGCCTTCTGTAGTACTATCAAAATCATACTTTAATATTTTTTCGAAATCTTGTTGGTTATTTTCACTGATTTGAAATAACAAACGATTCCCAAGTTCAGCAATAATTTGTTTATTATCCTGATTCTTTTTCCAATTTAGTTTAACAGAAAGTAATGGTTTTTGAGAATCATTTTGCTTCATTTTGTCATCGTTGTCTGGTCTTCGTTGTCCTAAAGGTTTGCCGTTACAAAGGGCATCAGCAATAGTATTTCGTTGTAAAAAAATTTGAGATGTCAGCCAAGAATTTCCTCCATCCCAACCCTTAACGTTAGGTTGGTTGAATAAATCCATTCCTTGATCTCTGATGAAAAAAGCAATTGCTTTTCCATTTTTAGAGGGTATATTGAGTTCGTCAATTAAGTGTAAAATGTATTCCAACGGATTTTTTATTTTCGAACCCGCATTGTTTTTCGGGTATTCTTCTGTGAAAATTTTAGTCAAAAGCGGTTTGATTTCAAAATCCACTTCTTTGAAATAGGTGCCGTAGTATAGAACCGATTCGTCAGTGGGATTATCATAAATAAACCATTTCAATATTTTTCGGGTAATTAAATAAGGGATTTTTGGGTGTTGAAAAATAGCATCTATCATTTGGTCGATTTTAAAATTACCAGTTTCTCCTAAATAAGAAAAGGAATCAACATCTTCAAAAATCTTGCGATACATGGCACTTTCTTCACCAATTCCTAATCCTGCTAAGCCTTTTGCGCCATTTTTAATATCATCTTCCGAGTAATTTCCAATTCCAAGTGTGAAAAGTTCTAGTAATTCTCTGCTTAAATTCTCATTGAGATTGCCCTTTCTATTGTCAGTATTGTCAAGATAAGACACCATCGCATTAGTCTGGATAATTTTCTTGGTCAACGTTTTAAAATTTCCAAAGGCGTTTTCCCTTAGAATCTGATTGTGCTGAAAAATCCAATAATTCACTTTTACTTTTTGATACGTGGAAACAAAATGGTTGTGCCAAAAGCAAGTCATTTTTTCACGAAGCGGAAATTCTTCTTCAATCATTTTTGCAATCCACCTCGCTCTTAATTCTAAGTTAGTTTGCTGTTCTTTTTTGAGAAGTTCTTTGAGATCTTCAGGATTCGAAGATTTTATTTTTCTGCGAAGGAGCTGATATTCTTTAAATGATTTAGGGCTATCTTGAATAAATTTAGGGATTTCTAAAGAAAACGTAGTGTCAAATGATTGCTCCAAGAAACTTTTTAAACCTGATTTCTCAATCACTTTTGCTTGCTTAGCAGAATATCCTAGTCGTAAAGACCAAAGTGTATGTTTATCCATAATCAATTTTGATATATTTTTTAGACTCAATTTTAATTGAATAGTTTAATATAAAATAATTTACGATTGAACTTTTTTAGTTTAAGCAATAAATCTAATCTTTACTACTTTTCGAGACTTCGAACGATAGTAAGCGAGATTAACAAGGGTTAGATTACTTACCAAAATTTATTTTTAAAAGGATTCAAATCCTCGAAAAACAACCTTTTTAGTTTTTTGCAATGGTATTAACCGAGTGAATTTCTATGTATTAGTTTGTTATTTGATACTTTTTTTCATTTTTTCTTGTCTGCACTTTTTTGTTTGGCACTTATAGGCGGTTAGCTTGCCTAGTGATTGTGAGTGTCTTATTGAACAATAATTTTTAATTTAGCTTCATCGTGTTCTTTGAAAGCATTAGATAATTCTAATTGTAGTTCTAATTCTTCCAAAGTACCTGCATTTAATGTTGCACTAAATTCTTGTGCACGCTGTAACATTTTTATATACGCTTTTGGGTCTTGTTGCCTTGTTAATCTTCTTAATGCACCTAAATAATCGTCTCGATATACTGTAGGAATTATGATTCTAGTTTGTTCTGTTTTGACTAATTCAGCGTTCATCATTACTCTCGCAATTCTTCCATTACCGTCTAAAAATGGGTGAATTTGACTAACCATAAACATAATATAAGCTGCTTTTGCAAATGGGTCTGTAAGTGCCTTGTAATAATCAAAACCTTTTATTAAAGTCCCTTTTACTAATTCAAAATCTACAAAAAACGTTTCGCCCGCAAGGTTGTTTTTATCTTTAAATACACCCGGCATTTTTGATTTTCTGGCCTCCAATAGCAATCGGTGTCTGTATTGAAGAATAGCAATGAACTCATCAGGTTTAGATGGCGTAATATTCATTTCGATTTTATTACTGACCAATTTATATGTTCCTAATATGTCGTGAGAATCTTCATCTCGATTGAACATTGGCGTATCGGTTTCGATGATGTTTTTGGCCTCTTCTACTTCAAATCGAGTTCCCTCTATATAATTTGAAAAATAGGATTCAAAAAAAGCAAAATTTTTAAAGGCAGTATTGGAAGTGTTTTTATCTATTACGCTTTTAAATTCTCTTTGTTTTAATTCAATGAATAGTATTTCAAACAAATCTATTCTAGATTGGTCATATGGATTTCCAAATGCTCGAGCGATTGCTCGTGGCGAAGATAATATTTTGGAGGGCTGAGTGGATAATAACGCACTTATAAGTTTGTTTAATTTTTCAAACTCTTTTTGCATACCCAATTTCTCGGCTATTACTTTTGCATTATCTCGAATCTGATTTAGTCCATCTTCACCTTTTACTTGTGCGATTTTCTCTAATTTATTTTCTAATTCTGAAATTGATATCGTTTTAGATTCTGGACCTGTTTTTCTTGATGATTGAAGATTTTCTAAAAAAGCTCTTTCTTGCTGCGAAACAAATAATTCTCCTGAAAATGAATTGTCGCCTTCAATTGCTCCAATACCTTCCATAAAACGAATTGTTATTCCAGGTAACTCTATTTTTTTGGTATAGGTATAGGTGACAAATATTTGACCTATGGTGGTTGGTTTAAATTCTATTGCAGAACGATGACTTAATAGTGAGCCAGGATATAAATTACCAAGAATAGAAAAAATATTCCTTTTGATAATAACCTCATCGGAATCGACAAAGTTAGAAGTGAAGATACGAGGAGCAATTTTTTTAATTTTACCTGTGCTTTCAAGCAAAGCAATTTGCTTTCTTACTTTTTTATCACTCGAAGAATAAATAATTTCTTGAAGGTGCGTTGGGATATAATTTTCCATTAGTGGTGCTTTATGTGAGCAAATTTATACTTTATTTTCCACTAAAATGTTATTTTTGGGCTTTTTTTTCCATTATAAAGAAATGCGTTTAAAGAGGGGGTGTTTTAGTTTGGTATTTGCAAATCAACTAAATCATTTGGTTTAATTTGAAATTATAAAAAGTTTCGTTTTTTTTTATTCCAAATTATACTAACAAGTCATGGTGTAATGTACATAAACACAATTTTAAAATCAAAATTGAAATTCTATGAAAAAACAATAATTTAAATAAAAAAAAGTGTATATTTCACCTGAAAATAATTTCAAATACAGTACAATAATACACTAATTCGTGCTTTTTTTAAGAATTTATACCTTTTAAGGCAAAAAAGGGTTTAAATTAGCCTAAAAGTTAATTC
>JBIPNF010000142.1:0-6449 GCA_044373885.1 Flavobacterium sp.
TGCATAAACTATTTATATGTGGTGTTGCAGAAGTTACTCCTTTTCGACCAGGAATTGGATAAATTGCAACTTGAAATGGAATGTCTTTTGTCCAAGTTGAATTGTAAAATAAATTGAACTTATTAAAAATTTCAGCATTGGTGGTTTTATACTTTGAGAGCGCTTTTAATTGTTTTTGAGCTTTGTTTTTATATTCATTCCAAATTGTTTTATCGTAAATTATTTCTGCTTTTGAAAGCACTTCAAATAACTTTTGATTGCTACTAATTGGGATTAATCCAAGACATTTTTCTCTAAATTCTTCTAAACTATTAGCATTTACAGCTTGCATTGAAATTAGATCAAATGTAGAATTATTTTGACTCCGCCTAATTGGGAATTCGCTTCTCTTAAAATAATATTCAAGGTTTATTTTTCTAAATTCTGCACAAATCTTTTTAAATTCATAGTTGTTTTGCAATTTATCGTCAATGAAAACTTTTAACGTTTTTGAAGTTCCGTGATTGCCTATTGCGGTTTCCATAAAATTTAAAACACAATAAGGTTTGCTTAATTTGTATTTAAACTCAACTTGTGAGGTTGAAGTCACGGAAAAAAGAAAAGTAATTATTGCTATTATTAATTTCATACTATCTAATTGTGATGGCTTGATTTATTTTTTAATGTTATTGAATACGAAAACGAAATTATAAAATCTGAATGTCATTATTTCCCGAATGCCCTAGCCCCGATTGTAATGAAAATCCCACGCTTTTTAGCGTGGATTGTAACGGAAAGCGGGAAATGGCTCCTATTAAAAAAAAAATAGAGGTGACTAATCACAAAATAAATTTATTTATTATAAATATAACAAACTAGAATTTCCTTTTCCAAAGTTAATTGTTTATTTTTGAATAAAAATTTTATAAATCATAAACTACTATAGTATGGCATTTGAACTACCACAATTACCTTATGCGTATGACGCTTTGGAACCACATATTGATGCTCGCACGATGGAAATTCACCACACGAAACATCATAATGCGTACACGACCAATTTGAATGCAGCGGTTGCTGGAACAGATATGGAAGGAAAAACGATTGAGAATATCTTGATAAATCTTGATATGAAAAATGCTGCTGTTCGTAATAATGGCGGGGGTTTTTACAATCATAATTTGTATTGGACGGTGATGTCGCCAAAAGGCGGTGGACTTCCAACGGGAGATTTATTAGCGGCAATTGAAAGTGCTTTTGGTACTTTTGAAGAGTTTAAAGCAAAGTTTAGCAAGGCTGGTGCTACACAATTTGGATCAGGTTGGGCATGGCTTTGTGTTCATAAAGGTGGGAAATTAGATGTTTGTGGTACTCCAAATCAAGACAATACTTTGATGCCAGGTGTAGGTTGTGGTGGAACTCCAATTTTAGGAATGGATGTTTGGGAACACGCTTATTATTTGCATTATCAAAACAGAAGACCGGATTATATAGAGTCGTTTTTTAACTTGATTAACTGGGTTGAAGTTTCAAGAAGATACGCTTTAGATAAATAAGCCCCCCTAACCCCCAAAGGGGGAATTAGCAACAAAGCAAGAAAATGGTATTTGGATTATTAAAATCTGATTGCTTTTTTCTTGCTTTTTTTTTACACAAAAAAAGGCGGAATGTTACTTCCGCCTTTTCCCCCCAAATCTACCTATAACTTTACCTACTAATGCTATGGTTCACCAAATATATAACGACAAATATGTTTTGAAAAGTAAAATAGATAAAGGGTAAATAAAATCGTTTAAGTGTGAATTTAGCTACAAATTTGGTTGAAATATGCAAAATACTTCTGATGAATAATTTATTCATTGTATTAAATTTAAATTTGGGTATTTATAAATCTTTGAATAGAAAAACAAAACTGCAATAAAAATAAAAAGGACGGAATGTTACTTCCGCCCTTTTTGCCCCAAATCTACCATTAACTTTACCTACTATTGCTATGGTTCACCAAATATATGTCATCATAAATGTTTTATAAAGTAAATTAGTTGAAGAGCAAATAAAATCGATTAAGTACGATTTCGACTACAAATTGGATGAAATTTAAAAAAGCCACTAATTCACTGAATCAAATATATTATTGTTTGCTAGAAAACACAAACGCATTAAAAATAAAAAGGACGGAATGTTACTTCCGCCCTTTTTGCCCCAAATCTACCATTAACTTTACCTACTATTGCTATGGTTCACCAAATATAAAGTGACGCTACTCGTAGAAAAAATAGATTAGATTAACTGCTAGATAAAATCGTTTAACTGCATTTTCCTACAAATTAATAGGCTCTTGCATCTTTTCCTTCATAAAAATTCATGAAAGCGCGATTGACCACTCTGTTTCCCCCTGGCGTTGGGTAATCACCAGTGAAATACCAATCTCCTAAGTTTTTAGGACACGCTATATGCAAATTTTCTACAGTTTGAAATATTATTTTAACTTCCGCTTTCACAGAAACATCCGTTAGCATTTGCGCTATTTTATCTGAAATTTCTTGTGGCTGAAACGGAGCATAAATTTCTGTGACGAAGTTCACTACCTCATTGTCTTTTAGGTTTTCTTGCGCTTTGCATTTCAAATATACTGATTCAACGATATGATATAAATTTCGTTCTTTTAGTAATTCTAATGCCGCTTGAAACGCCACTAACCCTTCTAGTTTTGCCATATCTATTCCGTAGCAATCAGGGTAACGGATTTGTGGTGCTGAAGAAACTACGACAATACTTTTCGGATTCAAACGATCCATCATTTTGATGATACTCATCTTTAAAGTAGTTCCACGTACAATACTGTCGTCAATGATAACCAAGTTATCTGTAGGCTTTATAACACCATAAGTTACATCATAAATATGAGCAACCAAATCGTTCCGGCTGCTATCTTCGGTGATGAAAGTTCGAAGTTTGGCATCTTTAATGGCTACTTTTTCGGTTCTGATTTTTACAGAGAGTAATTCCTGCAAAGAATCTTTGGTTAAAGTATCTCTGTTTTGAAGAATAAAATTATTTTTTCGTTGGTTCAAAAAATCTTGTGCTGCTTCAACAATTCCGTAAAATGAAGTTTCGGCAGTGTTTGGTATATAAGAAAAAACGGTGTTGTCGGTGTCATTATCGATTGCTTCTAAAACGGCAGGCAAAATCAATTTTCCAAGGTTTTTTCGCTCTTGGTATATTTCGGCATCGCTTCCTCTTGAGAAATAAATTCTTTCAAAAGAACAGGCTTTTTTTACAGTTGGAACAATGATTTCTTCCTCAGTTACTTTCCCGTTTTTCTTGATAATTAAGGCATTTCCGGGTTGCAATTCTTGAACTTTATCAAAGTCGACATTGAAAACCGTTTGGATAACTGGTCGTTCTGAAGCTACCACCACAATTTCATCATCTTGATAAAAATAAGCGGGACGAATTCCTGCTGGATCTCTAAATACGAAGGCATCGCCGTGTCCTAAAAGCCCAGCCATTGCATAGCCTCCATCCCAACCTTTTGAGGCACGACGCAAAATTTTCGCAATTTCTAATTTTTCGGCTATTACTGGAGAAGCTTCTCTTTTTGAAAGTCCATTATTTTTACATTCTTGGTATAAATCCGTTACCTCATCATCAAGAAAATGTCCAATTTTTTCCATTACTGTAACGGTATCCGCCATTTCTTTTGGGTGTTGCCCCAATTCAATTAAGCTACTAAAAAGTTCTTTTACATTTGTCATATTGAAATTTCCCGCAATAATTAAATTACGGTGCATCCAATTGTTTTGACGCAAAAATGGGTGAACACTTTCGATACTATTTTTACCAAAAGTACCATACCGAACGTGACCCAAAAAAACCTCCCCGATATAAGGAATATGTTTTTTTTGCAGCGCAACATTATCAGTATATTCTGGGTGCGTGGCTAGTTCTTCGTTGATTCTTTCGTTAATTTGAGAAAACACATCTTGAATGGCTTGAGGGTCATTGGAACGCACGCGACTTATGTATCTTTCGCCCGCTTCCATATCTAATTTAATGCTCGCGAAACCGGCACCATCTTGGCCACGGTTATGCTGTTTTTCCATTAAGAGATACATTTTTTGGATACCATAAAAAGCGGTTCCGTATTTCTCCTTGTAGAATTCAAGCGGTTTTAAAAGTCTTAAAAATGCTATTCCACATTCGTGTTGTAATGCGTCGCTCATTGTAGTAGTTGTGTTGTTATTATTTAAAAATAAAAAAGCCCCGAAATTTCGAGGCATGAATTTATTATATTTCTATATCAAATTGTGTTAACGATTTGAATTGTTGCAATCTATCTGTTACTTCATCGCTTTTAAGCCCAAGCATTCTTTCTGTTCCAAATTTCTCGACACAAAAAGAAGCAAGATTAGAACCATAGATAATGGCATTTTTCATGTTTTCAAAAGATATGTTTTCGCTTTGTGTAATGTATCCAGTGAATCCACCTGCAAAAGTATCTCCAGCTCCTGTTGGATCAAATACTTCTTCTAATGGTAAAGCAGGTGCAAAGAAAACTTCTTTATTGTAAAACAAAAGTGCTCCGTGTTCTCCTTTTTTGATAACTACATATTTTGGACCCATCGTGTGGATTTTTGCAGCCGCTTTCACTAATGAATATTCCCCTGACAATTGACGGGCTTCTTCATCGTTGATTGTAATTACATCAACTCTTTTTATTACATTCAATAAATCTTCTAATGCACAATCCATCCAGAAATTCATCGTATCTAAAACAACCAATTTAGGTTGTACTTCCATTTGATCCAAAACACTACTTTGAACCATTGGATGCAAGTTTCCAAGCATTACAACATCGGCGTTTTTAAAATTTTGAGGAACTTTTGGTTGGAAATCAGCCAACACATTCAATTGTGTATCAAGCGTATCTCTTGAATTTAAATCGTTATGATAACGGCCACTCCAGAAGAATGTTTTCCCGCCTTTTACGATTTCAAGCCCTGAGATATCTATATTTCTTTCGGTTAATAAGTCTAAATATTCTTGTGGAAAATCGTCTCCAACTACAGAAACAATAGCCGATTGAAGGTTAAAATGGGATGCTGAAAGCCCAATATAGGTTCCTGCACCGCCTAAGATTTTATCTGTTTTTCCAAAAGGAGTCTCAATAGCGTCGAAAGCAACCGTTCCAACAATCAATAATTTGTTCATGTTATAGTATTACGAGATTTGAAGCAATCTCAAATTAAGGGTCAAAGATAAGTTTTTAGTTGCAGAGTTGCAAAGGGGAAATTAGGGAAAGTTTTCAAAAAAGCTTCTCATCTTCTTTCTCATAAAAAGCATCTACAGAAAGTGTTTTTTGCATTGATGCCATAACGGCTAATGCGTCGCAACGTTCATTTTGAATGTGATTATTATGCCCTTTTATCCATTTGAAGTCAACTTGGTGTTTTCTATAAATAATTAGAAAACGTTTCCATAAATCTGGGTTTTTCTTGCCAACGAATCCTTTTTTTTCCCAACCAAAAACCCATTGTTTCAAAACAGAATCAACCACATACTTAGAATCGGAAACTACCAAAACTTTCATGTTGGCCGTTTTTAATTTTTCCAAACCAACAATTACGCCCAATAATTCCATTCTATTATTGGTAGTATGGCGAAAACCTTCGTAGAACTCCTTCTTGTGTTGCGTTCCCACCAATTCCATTACAACGCCATAGCCTCCAGGACCAGGATTACCTTTGGCAGCACCGTCAGAATAAATATGTACTTGGTGTTCCAATTTTTATATGGTTTTGGTTTTTAGGTCTTGGGTTATTAGTTTTTCTATTACTTCTGGGAAGTAACGTTGTTCTAATTCATAGACTTTTGCAGCGACTTCATCAGGTGTTTCATTTCCTAATAAAGATACGCTTTTTTGAAAAATGATGTTTCCTTCATCGTAATTTTCATTCACATAATGAATGGTAATTCCCGTTTCGGGTTCTTTATTTTCAACCACAGCGCGATGAACATTCATCCCATACATGCCTTTTCCGCCATATTTCGGCAAAAGTGCGGGATGAATATTGATAATTTTATTTGGAAATGCTTCAACGCAATTTTGTGGGAATTTTAATAGAAACCCTGCTAAAATTATCAAATCGGGTTGAATACTACTTAATTTTTGTAGTACTTTATCCCCAATAAAATCTTCTTTAGAGAAAACTTCGGTCGGAATATTCAACTTTTTTGCTCGTTCTAATACTTTTGCATTTGCATTATTAGAAAAAATGTAAATTACTTTAGCAGCTTCAATTTTATTAAAATAAAGCACCATGTTTTCGGCATTTGTCCCTGAACCTGAAGCGAAAATCACGATTTTTTTCATTTTGTACTTTTTAATATCACGCAAAAAAAAGAATAAAAATCGATAATAAATAGAAATTTAGGTTCTTTATTAAAATAATTTTTTAATTTCGTCG
>JBIPNF010000143.1:0-6439 GCA_044373885.1 Flavobacterium sp.
CTGATTTGAAGGTGTAATTGAACGATTTTCCAACTTTTCTTTGATTTGATTTTCAAAACTATTCTGTTCCATTTTCATGCTTTTTTAACTTAATAATTTGCTCTTGTAAAAATTTTCTTGCGTGTGATAATTGTGACTTAGAAGTACCCTCGTTTATTCCCAATAACTCGGAAATCTCTTTGTGCTTGAATCCTTCTATTGCATAAAGATTAAAAACCATTTTATAACCATCGGGCAAACTATCTATTAAAAACTGAATGTCTTCTATAGAAAATTGTCCTTCAATATTATCATAGCATTTATCAAAATAATTTTCATCATCAATAAATAGCACCTTTTTTTGAACTCTAATATATGAAATGCATTCATTTACTATTATTCGTCTGATCCAACCCTCGAAACTCCCCTTGAATTCAAATTTTTTAAGATTTGAAAATACTTTCATAAACGAAATAATTAGCACGTCTTCTGCTTGATGAATATCTTTAATATAATTCCTACAAACGCTTAACATTTTTGGAGAGAACTGGCTATAAATATTTTGCTGGGCTTGTCGGTTGTTCTCGATAGCCAATTTGATAATTTCGTCCTGTTCCTGATGTAGTTTAATAATTTTCAATGACTATAATAAAGTGTTACTATAAATAGAGACGATTATTAGTAAGAAAAGGTTGCATCTAAATTTAAACTTATTTACAAATACTTGTTATTGAGGTTTTTAATATATATGTATATATATTACTTTTTTCTTTCAATTACATAATTTACCATCATAATCAAAGAATCTTTATATTCTGATTTTGGATAATTTTCTAAAAGTTGTAAGGCTTCTTGTTGAAATTGAATCATTTTTTGTTCGGCATACGAAAGTCCGTTGTTGTCCTTCACAAAAGCAATTACTTCCTTTACACGCTTTTTATCTTTGTTATGATTTTTTATGGAATTGATAAGCCAACTTTTATCTTTTAAAGTACAAATATTGAGAACGTGAATTAATGGCAATGTCATTTTCTGTTCTTTAATATCAATTCCTGTAGGTTTTCCAATTGCTTCTTCAGAATAATCAAATAAATCATCTTTTATTTGAAATGCCATTCCGATAAGTTCTCCAAATTTTCTCATGTTCTCGACCTGAACTTCATCATCAATTACCGATTTTGCACCAAGCGCACAACAAGCAGCTATTAAAGTAGCCGTTTTTTTTTGGATAATTTCATAATATACATCCTCAGTTATGTCTAATCTGCGGGCTTTTTCAATTTGAAGTAATTCTCCTTCACTCATTTCTCGAACAGCAACTGAAATGATTTTCAGCAAGTCAAAATCGTCATTATCTATGGAAAGAAGCAATCCTTTTGACAGTAGATAATCACCTACTAAAACTGCAATTTTATTTTTCCAAAGTGCATTTATTGAGAAAAATCCTCTTCGTTGATTGCTATCATCAACCACATCATCATGAACTAAAGTTGCGGTATGAATCAATTCAATTACGGAAGCACCTCGGTAGGTTCGCTCATTTACAATTCCTTTCGACAGCATTTTTGCAGTAAGAAAAACAAACATCGGACGCATCTGTTTTCCCTTTCTATTGACAATATAGTAGGTTATTCTATTGAGCAACGCTACCTTAGAAAGCATCGCGTTTCGAAACTTTATTTCGAAAAGTTCCATCTCTTTAAGAATCGGCTGTTTTATTTGAGCTATTACATTCATTGCGATTCAAAGGTACGGCTTTGAAACTGTTTTGTAAAATAATTTTTTTATTTCAATTAAACCTTTTATATTTGAAAAAGTCTTATTTTAAAATCAATTAAATCAACCACTTATGAAAACAAATACTTTATTAAAAATAGCAGTTTTATTCGCTGTTGCTCTATTTTCAAGTTGTTCAAAAGACAATAATGATATTCTAACTACTTTTACTTCAACAGACATCGCAACAAATGCAAAAATTGATCAGATTTCAAATGATGTTGCTGATATCATAGAAGATCAATATGCAGAGCAAAACCCGCTTGGAAAACCAGATACTTTTGTAGAAAACACTCTTTTGCCTTCTTGTGTTACCGTAACTACAACCCTAACAAGTTCGACTTGGACTAGAACAATTAATTTTGGAACTACTGGTTGTGCTGTAATGTCTAATGGTGCAATTCTAAGAGGTATAATTACAGTTAGCGGGAGTTTGAATTATACCCTGCAAAATTATGTGATTTCTTATACGTTTGTGAATTTTTATCACAATGATGTTTTAATTCAAGGAAACAGAACGGTAACCAGATCCTTCCGAAGCACAAATTATCAAGTGGCAATTCATCCTGTAAATGTAATGGACATGAATATGACTTTTACAACTCGTGGGGATGTTTACACTAGAGTTGGAACAAGGACTAGAGAATGTGTTGAAGGATTTGATACAAGAGCAAATTGGACTGATAATATTTATGTTGTAACAGGTTCGTGGGCAACGACTTTTCCAAACGGAATTGTTCATTCAAATGCAATTTCTACAACTACTCCATTAAGAATCAGAATGAACTGTAATTATAGAATTGTTTCTGGAATTGTAACAATTACAAGACCAAATCATACTGCAACTTTAAATTATGGTACAGGAACATGCGATAACATTGCAACTATCTCTATTGATGGGGGCACCGCAATTCCTTTTACCTTTGGAAATTAATTCCGTTTAGTTAGTTATTTTTGAAAACGTCCAGATTATTCTGGGCGTTTTTTTATGACTCTTTATTGGCTAATTGGCCGCAAGCAGCATCAATATCTTTACCGCGACTTCTTCTCACTTTAGCCACAATATCATTTGCTGCCAAAGCCTTGATATAAGCATTTATTGATTCCTCTGATGCTTGTTGGAATTCGCCATCATCAATAGGGTTGTATTCTATTAAATTTACTTTGCAAGGAACATATTTACAAAATTTTACCAAGGCATCAACCGAAGCTTTATTATCATTAATTCCTTTCCAAACAACATACTCATAGGTGATCTTACACTTCGTTTTATGGTACCAATATTCTAGCGATTCCCGCAATTCAGACAAAGGGAAATTAGCTGAAAACGGCATTATACGAGAACGAATTTCGTCAATTGCGGAATGCAAAGAAACAGCCAATTTGAATTTCACTTCGTCATCGGCCAACTTCTTAATCATTTTAGGAACTCCTGATGTAGAAACCGTGATTCTTTTTGGTGACATTCCCAAACCTTCATCAGAAGTAATCATTGCAATTGCTTTCAAAACATTGTTATAATTCATGAGTGGCTCACCCATTCCCATGAAAACAATGTTAGACAAGGGATGATTATAATACAAACGACTTTCTTTGTCAATTGCAATAACTTGGTCGTAAATTTCTCCAGGTTCTAAATTACGCATCCTTTTTAATCGTGCTGTAGCACAAAAATTACAATCTAAACTGCAACCCACTTGACTAGAAACACAAGCAGTAGTTCTGGTATTTGTAGGTATTAAAACACTTTCTACAACCAAACCATCATGCAAACGAACTGCATTTTTCACAGTTCCATCGGAACTTCTTTGCATGGTATCGACCTTGATGTGGTTGATTACAAAATTATTTTCCAACATAGTTCGCGTTTCCTTAGAAACATTAGTCATGTCTTCAAAACTATGCGCGCCTTTGCTCCACAACCATTCATAAACCTGATTTCCACGAAAGGGTTTGTCTTGATTCGCAACAAAAAAATCACGTAATTGTTCTTTTGATAATGCGCGTATGTCTTTTTTCTCGATTTGCATAGTGCAAATTTAGTTTAAATTGTGGATATGTTTATTTGAGAATTTGATAACTTTGACAAAATATTAAAATTCAAATAGAAGATGCACTTTATATCCCAAGAATTAGAAGATTATATCGAACACCATTCTGAAAATGAACCCCCATTATTGGCTGCTTTAAGTAAAGAAACCTATCAAAAAATCTTATTGCCGAGAATGTTAAGCGGTCACTTTCAAGGGCGTGTTTTGAGTATGCTTTCTAAGCTAATTCGTCCCGTGAATATATTAGAAATCGGGACTTTTACAGGTTATGCAGCCCTTTGTTTGTGTGAAGGAATGCAAGAAAATGGGCAATTGCATACGATAGATATAAAGGAAGAACTGGTTGATTTTCAAAGAAAATATTTTAATAAATCGCCTTGGGGAAATCAAATTGTTCAACATTTGGGAGAAGCAATTTCTATCCTTCCAACATTGGACATGAAATTTGATTTGGTTTTTATTGATGCTGATAAAGAAAATTACATCAATTATTTTGAATTGATTCTTCCAAAAATGAATAAAGGAGGCATTATTTTATCTGATAATGTTTTGTGGAGTGGAAAGGTTTTAGAGCCATTACAAAAAAATGATTTGAGTACAAAAATACTTTTAGCATATAACGAATTGTTAAAAAATGATGCCCGAGTTGAAACTGTGTTATTGCCTATTCGGGACGGGTTAACTGTGAGTCGAGTTCTTTAAAATTGAATGTTCCTGAGACAGAATAATTTGGAACCAAAATAAAACCAACTATTCCTATTTACGTAATCTATTCAAGTTATTATACAAATTTGATAGAAAGCACCATTTACAATCACAAAAAAAGCCGATAGTATTGAAACTATCGGCTTTTGTGTATAAAATTGTACTTTTATTTTAGTGCTTTTAAAGACTGTAAGGCATATTCATTTGCAGGATCTAAGGCTAACGTTTTTGCGAAATACTCTTTTGCTTTTGTTTTGTCAGTATTTGCATACGCCGCAGCAATTGCATTAAAAGACTCGATAAATTTAGTTTTCACGGCTGGTTTAGCTAGTTCTTCCTCGCCTTTTGCCGTTACAACATCTATGTAACTTTGATAATATTTAATTATCATTTCATCATTTTCAAGTAGATTGTTCGTTCTCGCTCTGAAAATATAAGCATCTTGAGTAGTTGGCGAAGCAGTAATTACATTTCCATAAGCAACATCAGCTTTTTGCAACTGAATTGGATCTGGTTTTACAACGTCTTTTTTAGTATTATTATAATACAACGAGTTTCCTAAATAGAAATTGTCAAGCAAATAATTTTTAGAATTTACATTGGTAACTGCAATTTCATAAATTACTGAAGCTTCCTTGAATAATTTTTGCTCGTAGAATTTTTTCCCAACTTCACTTAAATCGTTGGTCATTGTAATCTCCATTTCAACGGCTTTTTTCAATTGTGCAACACCTGAATCGAAAAGCACAGAATCTAAAACTTTAGTTTCAAGATTATTGGATTTTTTCATTTTAGCAAGACCTAAATAAAGATAATCTCTTGCAATAATCTTGTTTGTAGGCGTTGCAATAAAATTTTCTAGTGCTGAAATTGCAGCATCTACATTTCCATTTTCATAAGAAGAATAGCCTAAATAGCGGAAAATTCTTGGATTTATCTTGTCCAATTCTTTCATTTTATTGGCTTCAACTTCCAACGCTTTATAGTCTTTTGCAAGAATTAAGAAATCGGCGTGACGCATACGAGAAGTCAATGAATAATCAGTTAAGCTCATGTATTTTTCATAATACGCTAATGCTTTTGCAATATATTCTTTATAATTTTTTAATTCGTTATTCCCCCAATAGTAATATGTTTCTGCCAATTCTCTGTAAACAGGGCCATATTCTGGATTGGTAGCCACTACATTATCATACGCTTTTACCGCTTCCGAAAATGCTCTTGCGCCTTTTAATAAAACACCCAATTGCATTTTTGCTCTGATTAAAGTTGGGTCGGCATCAAATGCATCACGATACGCTTTATAGGAATCATTTTGATTTTTATCGCCATAAAAAGCATCTCCAAAAGCCATTAAAACATTAGCATCCATTGGGTTTGCAATTTTAGCTTTGTTTAAAACCTCAATTGCTTTTTTGTAATCTGGCGTGTTGGCATTCATATACGCTTTCGCGATATAAACGTACTGTTCCACCTCTTTCTTTTTCATGTCTTTTGTTGCTAATAAAAAATTAGCATCAGCAGCGGCAGCATTTTTATCGTCCAAATCCATTTGCCCTAAACCAATATAATTGAATTTAGAATCCATTTTTGAAGTCAATCCTTTTTGGAAATAAATTTTAGCTGAGTCAGCAATATTTTGATTAAGATAAACCGACCCCAATAAAAAGGTTGCTTTTCCATTGTCAGGATTGGTTTTTATAATTGATTTTAGAATTCCTTTGGCTTTTTCAAATTGTTCTGCGTCAATTGTTTTCTTTGCCTGATCTAAATCTTGAGCATAGCTTAGTGTTACTGAAGTCAATAAAGCAATACTAAAAATTTTTACTTTGTTCATCTTATTGTAATTTATTATTTATTCTTATTTTCTAATTGTTTTCTGGTTTTGATATTTCTACCAGGCATTTTTATTGGCAATAATCCCGATT
>JBIPNF010000144.1:0-6405 GCA_044373885.1 Flavobacterium sp.
ATTTAAAAATAAAGACAAGATGACCACTGAAAATACTGAAATGGAACAAGAACTCGATGAAACAACATTGGAAAACAATGCCAACGGAGAGCAACTAATCGTTGAGGAATTAAGTATTGAAGAACAACTCACACAAGATTTAGCAAAGGAAAGAGACAAACATTTAAGGCTTTTTGCTGAATTTGAAAACTATAAAAAAAGAACTTCTAAGGAGCGCATCGATTTATTCAAAACTGCTAATCAAGAAGTTTTACAGGCAATTCTACCTGTTTTAGATGATTTTGACAGAGCAATTATCGAAATCAGAAAGTCAGAAGATGAGTTGCTATTAAAAGGTGTGGAACTTATTCACGATAAATTGAAAAGTACGCTTTTCTCTAAAGGATTGGAAGAAGTTGAAGTAAAAGCAGGAGATTTATTTGATGCTGATTTTGCAGAAGCGATTACTCAAATTCCAGCTCCATCGCCAAATTTGAAAGGTAAAATTGTTGACGTTCTTGAAAAAGGATATAAATTAGGGGATAAAATTATTCGTTTCCCAAAAGTAGTAATCGGACAATAATTCCTAATAATTAAGGACTTTCGCCCATCAAGGCCTAAATTTGTTTAAGACATTATATAATGAAAAAAGATTTTTACGAAATATTAGGTATTACAAAAAGTGCTGACGCTGCGGCTATCAAAAAAGCATATCGAAAAAAAGCGATTGAGTATCATCCTGATAAAAATCCTGGGGATGCTGCTGCTGAAGAAAACTTCAAAAAAGCAGCTGAAGCTTATGAAATATTAAGTGATCCTCAAAAGAAAGCAAAATACGATCAATACGGACATCAAGCCTTTGAAAACGGTGGAAGTGGCGGTGGAGGCGGTTTTAGCGGCGGTCACATGAATATGGATGATATATTCAGTCAATTTGGAGATGTTTTTGGTAGTGCTTTTGGTGGAGGTAGATCTGGTTTTGGTGGAGGTGGAGGTGGTCCTCGTAGAGTCAAAGGCAGTAATCTTCGTATAAAAGTAAAATTAACACTTGAAGAAATAGCTTTTGGTGTTGAGAAAAAAGTAAAGGTAAAACGTAAAGTTCAAGCTCCTGGAGTAAGTTATAAAACATGTTCCACTTGTAATGGTCAAGGACAAGTTATGCGGGTTACGAATACAATTTTAGGAAGAATGCAATCGGCTTCTACGTGTCCAACTTGTGGAGGTTCAGGTCAATTATTAGATCATAAACCGGCTAATGCAGACGCACAAGGATTGATTACTGACGACGAAACAGTATCAATAAAAATACCTGCTGGAGTAGTTGACGGAATGCAATTAAAAGTATCTAATAAAGGAAATGAAGCTCCTGGGAATAGTATTCCTGGAGATTTAATTGTTGCTATTGAAGAAATTGAACACGAATTTTTGAAACGTGAAGGTGAAAATTTACATTTGGATTTATACATAAGTTTTGCTGAAGCAGTTCTTGGTGTTACCAAAGAAATTGATGCCGTTAGAGGAAAAGTTAGAATAAAATTAGAGGAAGGAATTCAATCTGGAAAAATTTTAAGACTAAAAGGAAAAGGTATTCCTAATATTAATGGTTATAGTAATGGAGATTTGTTAGTTCACATAAATGTTTGGACACCAAAAACACTAAATAAGGAACAAAGACAGTTTTTTGAAAATGCTTTAACTGATGAAAATTTCATCCCAAATCCTGAAAAAGGGGATAAATCATTCTTCGAAAAAGTGAAAGACATGTTCTCGTAATTTTTTTGTTGTAATTTATTACAGCATTTTCCCATCCTTGTGTAAATAAGGGTGGGTTTTTTTTGAAAATTTTAATTCTTTTTGTTCCAAATTCAATACTTTTACATAAATCTAAATAAGAATGAGTGCTATTCTCGAAGTCAATAAAGTTGTAAAAAAATATGGTGACTATACCGCCCTAAACCAAGTTAGCTTAACTGTTCCTAAAGGTAGCATTTATGGACTTCTTGGTCCAAATGGCGCTGGTAAAACATCCTTAATTCGTATCATAAATCAAATTACAATGCCCGATAGTGGCGAAATAATTCTTGACGGCGAAAAATTACAATCCAAACACATTCAATATATTGGGTATCTTCCAGAAGAACGCGGTTTATATAAAACGATGAAAGTTGGTGAACAATGTTTGTATTTGGCTCAAATGAAAGGATTGTCAAAAAAAGAAGCTAAAATCCAACTTGATTATTGGTTTGATAGATTGCAAATTCAATGGTGGTGGAACAAAAAAATCCAAGAACTTTCTAAAGGGATGGCTCAGAAAATACAATTTGTTGTTTGTGTATTGCATAAGCCAAAATTGTTAATATTTGACGAACCTTTTTCCGGATTCGACCCAGTGAATGCTAATCTTATAAAAGATGAAATATTGGCTTTAAGAGAGCAAGGTTCAACTATCATTTTCTCAACGCATCGAATGGAAAGCGTAGAAGAATTGTGTGATCATATTGCACTCATCCATAAATCTAATAAATTAATTGAAGGCAAATTAGACGATGTCAAAAAACAATTCAGAACTAATAGTTTTGAAGTGGGAATTTTGACTGATAATGTTGAAGGTTTGATGTTTGATATTACTCAAAAACATACCGTTTCGCAAACCAATTTCAAGTCTTTAAACAACGAATTAAAACTCGAAATTAATCTCGGAAATGCAACTCCAAATGAGCTTTTGAATATTTTGACGCAACGGGGACAAGTAACTCATTTTGTAGAAAAAATTCCAAGTGTAAACGATATTTTTATTCAAACTGTAAGTCAATAAATCAGAAATTCAATATGAGCATATTAACATTAATAATAAAAAGAGAATTTATCGCAAAAGTGCGAAATAAATCTTTCATCGTGATGACCTTTTTGAGTCCGTTACTGTTTGTGGGAATTGCTGCTTTTGTTGGCTATTTAAGTTCCATGAAAGCCGATGTGAAAGTAGTTGCGATTCACGATGAAACAGGACTTTTTGTTGTTGAATTTAAAAATTCCGAGGAATACAAATACATCGATTTATCTCCTATTGATTTAAAAATCATAAAAGACAGTTTAATCAAAGAAAGCTACGAAGGTTTAATTTTTATTCCAAAAACAACGGATTATAAAACATTGGAAAATAAAGTTCAATACATTTCAAATGACAGCCCAAGCATCACTTTCGTTGAAAACATTCAAGATATTATAGCGAAAAAAATTACAAAAGAAAATTTTGAAACTGCCAAACTAGATACTTTGGCGATTAGAAATGCAGAAGCAAAGGTCAATATTGAATTGAAAAAAGCGACAGGAGAAGACAGTCTAAAAGGGCTTAACGAAATTAAAATCGCAATTGGTGGCGCTTTCGGATACCTAATCATGATGTTCATCATCATTTATGGCAATATGGTTATGCGAAGTGTCATTGAAGAAAAGACAAATCGAATAGTTGAAATCATTATTTCATCGGTTAAACCGTTCCAATTAATGATGGGAAAAATTATCGGAACGTCATTGGCGGGTATTTTACAGTTTTTTATTTGGGCAATAATTGGACTGGCTTTAATGTTTTCCGCTTCCATATTCTTGGGCATCAACGCAAGTCCAACAGCCAAAATTCCACCCGAAATGTTACATTCTGCGCAACAACAGTTTGCCGGTGTCGCTCAAATGTATATTAAAGAATTATGGAATTTACCCATTGCAACAATCCTTATAAGTTTTGTAATTTATTTTATCGGAGGCTATTTTTTATACAGTTCTTTTTATGCGTCAATTGGCGCTGCTGTTGACAATGAAACCGATTCACAACAATTTTTATTACCAATAATTATGCCTTTAGTTTTGGGCGTTTATATAGGATTTTTCACTGTTATGAATGACCCACACGGAACAATTGCCACGGTTTTCTCAATGATTCCTCTCACTTCGCCCATCGTAATGCTCATGCGAATTCCGTTTGGTGTACCTTGGTGGCAAATCGCAATTTCAATCACAATTCTTTTTGGAACTTTCTTCTTTGTAGTTTGGTTTGCAGCAAAAATTTATAGAGTTGGAATTTTAATGTATGGGAAAAAACCAACTTGGGGAGAATTGTATAAATGGTTGAAATATTAATTGATTCATTTGATTGTTTAATTGGTTAACCGATTAAACAATTTACCGATTAAACACAAAAACATATGTCAAGAATATTAATCATAGAAGATGAAGCATCCATTCGACGAGTATTAACTAAAATACTTTCCGAAGAAAATGACGCGTACCAAGTAGAAGATGCCGAAGATGGTTTAATTGGTTTTGAAAAAATCAAAAATAACGATTATGATTTGGTTTTATGTGACATCAAAATGCCTAAAATGGATGGGGTAGAGGTACTTCAAGCCGTAAAAAAAATAAAACCTGAAATTCCAATTGTTATGATATCGGGTCATGGCGATATGGAAACGGCTATACAAACTATGCGTCTGGGCGCTTTTGATTACATATCTAAACCACCCGATTTGAATCGATTATTGAATACAGTTCGAAATGCATTGGACAAAAAACAACTTGTGGTTGAAAACAAAATTCTAAAGAAAATTGTGAGTAAAAACTATGAAATGATTGGTGAAAGCGAAGCGATTAATCATATAAAAATCATGATTGAAAAAGTTGCTAAAACCGAAGCAAGAGTTTTAATAACAGGGCCTAATGGAACTGGAAAAGAATTGGTTGCCCATCAATTACACGAAAAAAGTGAACGGGCTAATTTCCCGTTAATAGAAGTAAATTGTGCTGCAATTCCTTCCGAATTAATAGAAAGCGAATTGTTTGGACATATAAAAGGTGCATTCACATCGGCAATAAAAGACCGTGCAGGGAAATTTGAAGCGGCTGATAAAGGAACTTTGTTTTTAGATGAAATTGGGGATATGAGTTTGTCGGCTCAAGCCAAAGTTTTAAGAGCTTTACAAGAAAATGTTATTACACGAGTTGGCGCCGACAAGGACATTAAAGTAGATGTACGCATTATTGCTGCGACCAATAAAGACTTAAAAGAGGAAATAGAAGAAGGACGTTTCAGAGAAGATTTATACCATCGTTTGGCAGTAATATTAATAAAAGTTCCAGGATTAAACGAAAGAAGAGTCGATATTCCCTTGCTCATCGAACATTTTACAGAAAAAATTGCTGCCGAACAAGGAATTGCACCAAAGACATTCTCTAAAAAAGCAATCCAATTATTACAAGAATACGATTGGACTGGAAATATTCGGGAACTACGAAATGTTGTGGAACGCTTAATTATTCTTGGTGGGAATGAAATTTCTGAGAATGATGTGCAGTTGTTTGCTAGTAAATAAAACTATATGATTTTAAAATTTAAAAATGGTAAGATTTAAATTTTACAATTTTTAGTTTTTCAATCTTTAATTAAAATAAATGAAACTAAAAAAAATAAACGAAAAATTACAAGAAGCTCTAATTGAATTTGGCTTGACTGAAGCAAATGATTTACAACAAGAAACATTTTCTACTTTGAAGAGCGGTGCTGATTGTATAATTATTTCTCCAAAAGGAACAGGAAAATCGACTACAATTGTATTAAATGTGATTCAGCAATTAGTTTGTGAAGGGGAAGAATCACCGCGAGCATTGATTATAGTTGAAGACAAAACCAAAGTTTTGGCAATGGAAGAACTTTTCGAACATTTAGGCAGTAAAACTGATTTGCGAGTGTATGGTATTCACGATAAGGGAGACATGGAATACGATAAAAATTATATTTCTACTGGAATTGACGTTTTAATAGGAACGCCCAATCGACTCGGAGATATGTTTACAACTGCTGGTTTTAATGTAAACCGATTAAAAATGTTTATCATCGATGACACAGATGCTATTTTGAAATTACGACATGAAACAAAAATTATGAGAATTTCGAATAGCATTACGAGAACGCAACGCTTAATTTTTTCGGAACAGCTTACAGAAAGGATCGAAATATTAGCAGAAAAGATGCTTTTGGAACCGTTTTTATTTGAAATAGAATAGTAATATATTAAATGAAAAGCAAGGGTAAGATCATCTTCTAGGCCCTTTATTTCTATATTGTTGTAGTAATTTTTTATTAAATTCTTCTTCTGCTTTTTTGAGTTTTATAATTTTAACAGGACTTAAAACGCTTTTTAGGTTTACAATCAGTTTTTTGCGCAATTGGAATAACTCCTCTTCATTAGCTTCAATTTGAGATAATACTAGTAAAGCTTCTTTATCGGTCATTTTGCTCAATGATTCATCATCCATTTTTTTGATATAAGAAATTGATTTTAGGTGTTTTAAATCAAATTGCTTATTTTCAAAGGTATTGTATATTGGCCAAAACTTCTCGGCTTCACTTGCTGTAAGCGATAAGTTGTTAGAAAT
>JBIPNF010000145.1:0-6398 GCA_044373885.1 Flavobacterium sp.
GCATTTTGTTTTGGTATTTTTTATTTTCCTCAATAAACGGAATTACTGTTTCAGCAACTTCGTGAACTGCCTGCATGAATTCAGGCTCATTTGGATTTCTTTTTGCTACTGCTTCTACAAAAGATTTAATACTTTCTGACATACTATTAATTATTTAACGGTTTAAGAAAACGTTTTCGTATTTATTATACAAATATACATTATAAACAATAATGGGCGTATTTTATTTTTATTTATCAATAGAATTATCTTTTTACTAAGATATATTGAAAATACGTGAATTTAATTCAATTTTTTTGATGATATGCTTATTTTATTCTTGAGCTAATTAGTATTTTTATGTCATATTGTAAATGGAATTTTATATAAAAGCATCTATTTTCAATTGTATAATTTAACCGTTATGCTAATGCTTGTTTTAAATCTTCGATAAGGTCTTCAATATCTTCAATTCCGACGCTCAAACGGACTAAATCGTCTGAAATTCCAACTTCTTTTCGTTTGTCTTCGGGAATAGAAGCATGCGTCATTAATGCAGGATGATTCGCCAAGGATTCCACTCCTCCAAGAGATTCTGCTAAAGTAAATACTTTTAATTTTTCAAGGAAAGCGATAGAATCATCTTTTTTGCCTGAAACAAAGGTGAATGAAACCATTCCTCCAAAACCGCTCATTTGCTTTTTTGCAATTTCATGATACGGATGGCTTGGTAATCCTGGATAATAAACGGTTTTAATTTTTGCGTGATTGTTTAAAAATTCAACCACTTTTCCGCCATTTTCGCAATGTCTTTGAACGCGCAAATGCAATGTTTTAATGCCTCGTAAAACCAAAAAACTGTCCATCGGCCCCAATGTTGCGCCCGTAGCAAATTGCTGAAAGTGCAATTGATTCCCCAATGCTTCGTCTTTCACAATTAATGCTCCCGCAATTACATCGGAATGACCCCCAAGATATTTTGTTGCTGAATGCATAACAATGTCAGCCCCTAAATCTAATGGTTTTTGCAAATACGGGGTTGCAAAAGTATTGTCAACAGCAAAAAGTATCTGTTTTTCTTTCGTGATTTTAGCAATTTCTTGAATGTCAGCCAATTTCATCAAAGGATTTGTTGGCGTTTCTACCCAAACTAATTTGGTGTTATCATTGATTAATGATTTGAATTTATCAATATCATTCATATCAACAAAATGAAATTTGATTCCAGAATCTTTATAAATACGGGTAAACATTCTATACGTTCCGCCATACAAATCGTCCATTGCAATAATCTCATCACCCGATTTAAAAGAACGCAAAAGACAATCTGTTGCTGCCAATCCGGATGAAAATGCCAATCCACGAGTACCGTTTTCGATACTTGCCAAAGCATTTTCCAAGGCGGAACGCGTTGGGTTTGCGGCGCGACTGTATTCGTAATCTGGATTCAAAGGTTGGCCTGGACTCGTTTGTACAAAAGTTGAAGTTTGGTATACTGGGGGCATTACAGCTCCAGTTGCAGGATCGTGGTGTTGTCCACCATGTATGGTTTTGGTATTAAATTTCATAGCAATATTTTTTTTGTAAAGATAATAAGATAAGTTTTTTAATACGTATTTGAATTCACAAAGATTAGTGAAAATTTAAACCCTGAAAATCTAGAATTCGTTTGCTACATAAATTTCATGATTGACATAATCATGCCAGTATGAACTGCCTCATGGTAATAATTAAAAGCCAAAGCGTCTTCAATATTTCTCATTGTGAAACCTGACAACGAAGTAAATTCTTGAAAATTTTGAAATATTCCGTCATTAAAATCAACTTCTGTTTTGTTGATAGTTTGAAATAAAAGCGACTGAATTTCATCGATTTCAGATTGTGTGACGTCATTTACTGGTTTGGATCCTCGCATGTATTTGGCGACCATTTCATCAGAAATCAACATTGGCAAACCAGACAATTTATAGGCTAACATTTGCTGTACCACAACTATATGAGCAATATTCCAAACGATATTGTTGTTGAATCCTTCGGGGATTTTGTTGAGCTTGTCTAAAGGAATAGTATTAAGAAAATGAGAAAGTGCTTTTCGGCTAGTTTTGGTAATTGAAAAAGTTTGGTGCATCTTGAAATTTTTTATAAAAATAGTACTTTTCCGTGTCAAATGAATTTCCTTTGCAAAATATTAATTGCTATTCAAATGAACAAAATATATTACTTGGCTTCGTGTGATACATGTCGCAAAATTATAAAATCGCTGCCAAAAGGAAATGATTTGGTTTTCCGCGACATCAAACAAAACCCAATTACTGAAGAAGAATTGGAAGAAATGTACCAACTTTCAGGAAGTTACGAAGTGTTTTTTAGCAAAAAAGCAGTTTTATATAAATCGATGGATTTAAAAAATAAAGCCCTCACGGAATCCGATTATAAAAAATTAATATTGGAACATTACACCTTTTTAAGTCGCCCCGTTTTTGTGATTAATAGCGGGATTTATATTGGCAACAGCCAGCAAAATATGCTTCAGGTAATGAAAGTTTTGAATAATGTCTAAAAGAAATATTGCCTTAATTGGCGCTACAATTGTTTCCATAATTTACGGAGTAACATTCACGATTGCAAAAGACGTAATGCCTAAATACATTGATGCTTACGGCTTTATTTTGTTGCGTGTGGGCGGTTCAGTACTTTTATTTTGGGCGGTTTGGTTACTCATGCGATTATTGAAAATAGGGACTATTGAAAAAATTGCAACTAAAGATTTTCCTCGAATTATCGCATGTGCTTTTTTTGGAGTTGCTTTAAATATGCTTTCGTTTTTTAAAGGTTTAAGTATGACTTCGCCCATTTCTGCAGCCGTAATTATGGTGTGTACGCCGTTAATAGTTTTGATTCTATCGGCTATAATTATCAAGGAAAAAATGCGCAAAAGGAAAATTTTCGGAATCTTTTTGGGATTATTTGGCACTTCATTTCTGATACTTTACGGAAAATCAGTTGGCGATACTTCATCAGCAAGTTTGGGAAATTTTTTAGTATTAATCAATGCTGTTTCCTATGGATTTTACCTCGTAATAGTAAAAAAATTAATGGATAAATACAATGCTTTTACTTTTGTAAAATGGATTTATTTATTTGGATTTATTATGGTTTTCCCTTTTGGCTGGAACCAATTTCAGAGCGTTGATTGGGCAATTGTTCCAATGGATATTCTGTGGAAAATTGGGTTTGTAGTCGTGTTTTCAACTTTTTTCACGTATCTTTTGAACCTATTATCAATGCGGGAATTGAATCCAACATTGGTAGCAGTATTTGTGTATTTGCAACCTTTATTCGCTACGGTTTTTGCGATTGGATTAGGAAAAGACGAATTAAATTGGGTAAAAATCAGTGCTGCAATTTTGATATTTACAGGCGTTTATTTGGTAACGGCTAAGAAAAAGGAACAAGTACAGAAAATTTGAAAACTACCACTGAATAGTTTTTCATTATCTTTGAATACATTTAAAAAAAATTATGATACAATCGATGACTGGTTTTGGGAAAGCAACGTTGCAATTACCAACAAAAAAGATAACAGTTGAAGTAAAATCTTTAAATAGTAAAGGTTTAGATCTAAGCGTAAGAATGCCTTCACTTTACCGTGAAATGGAATTGGGTTTGCGCAACGAAATTGCCGTGGCATTAGAACGCGGAAAGATTGATTTTTCTATTTTCATAGAAAGTACTGCCGAGCAAACTTCTACCAAAGTGAATGCCCCAATCGTAAAAGCTTATATAGCGCAACTTCGCGATGTTTATGCAAATGCCGATGAAACTGAATTGATGAAAATGGCGATTCGTATGCCAGACGCTTTGAAAGTGGAACGTGACGAAATTGATGAAAATGATTGGGTTCAAATTCAAACAGTCATCAAAGAAGCGCTTGCCAATATTTTGAATTTCCGTCAAGCGGAAGGATTGTCATTGGAGAAAGAATTTCAGTTGCGAATTGGAAATATCCGTCAGTATATGAACGATGCATTAGCGCTCGATCCAGAACGTGTTCAGGCAATAAAAGACCGATTGCAAACTGCTATTTCTGAGTTGAAAGTCAATGTTGATGAAAATCGTTTTGAGCAAGAACTGATTTATTATCTTGAAAAATTAGATATTACCGAGGAAAAAGTTCGTTTGACAAATCACCTGGATTATTTCTTAGAAACAATAAATGGAACAGAAGCCAATGGAAGAAAATTAGGTTTCATTACACAAGAAATGGGTCGTGAAATTAATACCATGGGTTCCAAATCAAATCACGCACAAATGCAAAAATTAGTGGTGATGATGAAGGATGAATTGGAGAAAATTAAGGAACAGGTTTTGAATGTGTTGTAGAAAGCTGTTAGCAATCAGCTTTTAGCTTTTAGCTTTTAGCTTTTAGCAAATAAACACCGAAAAGCGTCACAAAGCATAGAATAGAAATCATGAAAAAAGGAAAATTAATAGTGTTTTCGGCGCCTTCGGGATCGGGAAAAACAACGATAGTTAGGCATTTATTAGGAAAAGAAGATTTGAATTTAGAATTTTCTATTTCGGCAGCTTCACGTGAACCGCGTGGCGAAGAAGTGAATGGAAAAGATTACTATTTTATTTCTACGGAAGAGTTCAAGAAACACATCAAAGCGGAAGATTTTTTAGAATGGGAAGAAGTATATCGGGATAATTTTTACGGTACATTGAAAAGTGAAATTGAACGCATTTGGGCATTAGGAAAAAATGTGATTTTTGATATTGATGTGGCTGGGGGTTTGCGAATTAAACATAAATTTCCTGAGCAAACATTGGCGGTTTTTGTAAAACCACCAAGCATCGACGAGCTTAAAATCCGTTTGAAAAAACGTTCAACAGAAAGTGATGATAAAATCAATATGAGAATTGCAAAAGCCTCAGTGGAATTGGCAACAGCCCCACAATTTGATACAATCATAAAAAATTACGATTTGGAAACCGCTAAAGAAGAAGCGTATCAATTGGTAAAAGCATTTGTAAACACGAATTCCACAAAATAACACAGATTTATTTATGAAAATCGGACTTTATTTTGGAACGTTCAATCCCATTCACATTGGGCATCTGATTATTGCCAACCACGTAGCTGAATATTCTGATGTGAAGCAAGTTTGGATGGTGGTAACGCCTCATAATCCGCTAAAAAAGAAAGATACATTACTCAAGGATTCCATTCGTTTGGAATTAGTTCATTTGGCAACAGAAGAATATCCAAAAATAAAACCTTCGGATATCGAATTCAAATTACCGCAACCCAATTACACGGTAAATACGTTGGCTTATTTACAAGAAAAATATCCTAAAAATGAGTTTTCATTAATTATGGGTGAAGACAATTTAAAGTCTTTTCACAAATGGAAAAACTACGAAGTGATTCTTCAAAATCACAATATTTATGTCTATCCACGACTTGATTCTAAAGACCAAACAAACGAAATAAACAACTATTTGGCTTTCAAAAACCATCCTAAAATTCATTTTATTGCTGCGCCAATTGTAGAAATTTCAGCTACATTTATTCGAGAATCGATAAAAAACAAAAAGAATGTTCAGCCGCTTTTACCCAATAAAGTGTGGAAATATATTGATCATAATAATTTGTATAAAAAATAATTGTGTTTTTTAATTCGCAAAGATTGAATGAACAAATTGATTCGACAACTTGGATTTACAATCCGTTCCTTTGTTTTTTGTTCAAAATCATGTTATTAATCCAATTAACTAATAACTACAATTTTATTTTAATTTATGTCAGTGTTTTACAGATTTCAAATCCGAGCTAACTGAGTAAACCAAAAAACGATCAAATCAGCTATTCTTTAATTTTCTTTAGGGAAGTTTTGATTCCCTTGATTAAAGAGGAGCTGAACCCTTCGTGTTCCATTTCGTTGAGTCCAACAATGGTGCAGCCTTGCGGTGTGGTTACGCGGTCTATTAATTGTTCGGGATGAATTTTTTCTACTAATGCCATTGTTGCGGCTCCTTTTGCAGTTTGTGAAGCGATGGAAAGCGCGGTGGCTGCGTCGAAACCAATTTCGATTCCGGCTTGCATTGAGGCACGAATATAACGCAATGCATAGGCGGTTCCGCAGGCGCCAAGTACGGTTGCGGCGTCCATTAATTTTTCGTCAATTACGGAAACAGTGCCTAAATCATTGAACAGTTGAATGACTATTTGCGCCTCTGTTTTGTCTTTTTCAAGATAGGAAATGCAGGTTGCCGATTCGCCAAAACGAGCTGCAATATTGGGCATTATATGAATTATTGTATGTGCCGATTTGGTTTTTTCCTGAAGCGATTCAATTGATAATCCACTTACTGCCGATGCAATGATTTTGTTTTTTATTGAAGGTAAAATTTCT
>JBIPNF010000146.1:0-6369 GCA_044373885.1 Flavobacterium sp.
TTCGGTTGAACCAAAAATTGCCATTGGCAAAAACATAAAATCATTACTTTTAAAAGGATTTGATTTACAACCAGAAGATGATTTTTTAGACAGCAGAAAGCCAATGCTTGTCAATAAAGATTGCACGATTGGATTGGCTGCACCTAAAAAATCATTGCGTACCTACTTTTATAAAAATGCCGATGCCGATGAAATGATCTTCATCCACAAAGGAAAAGGAAAATTGCGAACCATGTTGGGAAACATCCCATTTGAATATGGCGATTATCTAATTATCCCTCGCGGGATTATCTATCAAATAGATTTTGAAACTGCAGAAAATAGATTGTTTTATGTAGAATCTTTCGCGCCTTTTTATACGCCTAAGCGATACAAAAACGAATCAGGACAACATTTAGAGCATTCCCCATTTTGTGAACGCGATTTTATTTTGCCAAACGAACTCGAAACTTTTGACGAAAAAGGAGATTTCCTAATCAAAGTCAAAAAAGAAGGAATGATTCATGAAATGGTTTATGCAACGCATCCCTTTGATGTCGTGGGTTGGGATGGTTATAATTTCCCTTACGGATTCAGCATTCACAATTTTGAACCAATTACTGGACGAGTTCATCAGCCGCCACCAGTGCATCAAACCTTCGAAACGGCAACTTTTGTAGTGTGCTCTTTCGTTCCGAGATTGTACGATTATCATCCAAAATCAATTCCAGCTCCTTACAATCACAGCAATATCGACAGCGACGAAGTTTTATATTATGTAGCTGGAGATTTTATGAGCCGCAACAATATCGAGCAAGGGCACATCACTTTGCACCCAAAAGGAATTCCACACGGCCCCGCACCTGGCGCAATGGAACGAAGTATTGGACAAACCGTAACCGAAGAATTAGCCGTAATGGTGGACACATTTCACCCGTTAATGGTCACAGAAGCCGCTATGGGAATCGATGATGGTCAGTATTATAAATCATGGGTAGAATAATTAGGAGCTATTTCCTGCTATTCGTTGCAATCCACGAAATTGCTCGTGCCTCGCAATAACGTGGGATTTCCACTGCTATCAGGGCTAGGGGTTTTTAGTAAACAACAAAATTTATATTTAAAATATCGCTTTCAGATTTCACAACAACAATCAGTGAAAATCAAGCTAAAAAATAAAAAAATGTCAAAAAAAGAAGTACAATCAGTAGAATACGGTTTAGAAAAAATATTTGAAGGAGCACAAGATTTCCTTCCATTACTAGGAACCGACTATGTTGAATTCTACGTAGGAAATGCAAAACAATCGGCACATTACTATAAAACAGCTTTCGGATACCAATCATTGGCGTATGCAGGATTGGAAACTGGCGTTCGTGATAGAACTTCGTATGTTTTGAAACAAGACAAAATCAGATTGGTTTTAACTACTCCATTAAACGAAAATTCACCAATAAATGATCATCTAAGAAAACACGGTGATGGTGTAAAAGTAGTTGCGCTATGGGTAGAAAACGCTACAAATGCCTATGAAGAAACCATGAAAAGAGGCGCGCGTTCTTTCATGGAACCAACAGTTGAAAAAGATGAATTTGGCGAAGTTGTTCGTTCAGGAATTTATACTTATGGAGAAACAGTTCACATTTTTGTAGAACGAAAAAATTATACAGGAACTTTTTTACCGGGTTACAAAGAGTGGAAATCAGACTACAATCCAGAACCTGTTGGTTTAAAATATATCGATCACATGGTTGGAAATGTGGGGTGGAACGAAATGAATACTTGGGTAAAATTCTATGAAGACGTAATGGGATTTGTAAATTTCTTGTCTTTTGACGACAAACAAATTCACACTGAATATTCTGCTTTGATGAGTAAAGTTATGTCAAATGGAAATGGACGAATTAAATTTCCAATTAACGAACCAGCAGAAGGTAAAAAACGTTCTCAAATAGAGGAATATTTAGATTTCTACGGAGGTCCTGGGGTACAACACATAGCCATTGCAACCGATGATATTATTTCGACAGTAACCCAATTAAAGGCACGTGGAATTGAATTCTTATCGGCTCCTCCGCATGCGTATTACCAAGCAATTCCAGAAAGATTGGGCGTTCATATGGACATGATGAAAGAGGATTTAAATGCCATCGAAAAATTGGCCATTATGGTTGACGCCGATGAAGACGGGTACTTACTACAAATATTTACAAAACCAGTTCAAGACCGACCAACATTATTTTTTGAAATTATTCAACGAATGGGAGCAAAAGGATTTGGAGCAGGAAACTTTAAAGCACTTTTTGAATCTATCGAAAGAGAGCAATCTTTGAGAGGAACATTGTAAATCACCAAAAATCATAAATATTTCACAAATTTTAGCATTAAATAAGAGTTATCTCTGCAAAATAAATGTTAAAGTTCGTTTTTTTCTAATTATAATTCAATGATTTGAATACCTTTGTACTCAGAAAGCGGGAGTGGTTTCCTGTTTTCTGTATAAATTTTCATAATTTATAGTTTTTTGGTTGGTTAATAGCATAAAAACTCAGTCATTCTTTGATTGGGTTTTTTTGTTTTAATTACTTTCTAATTATTTAATAATTTAACTATTAACTCTTCTTAATATAGAAAACAATTCAGAAAAATTAAAAATACTTTGGCAAGTTACTTTTCAATTTGATTTTAAAGTAAATTATAAATAGACTTTTGACTTAATAACTACCTTCTTAAGAAAGTCTAAAAGGCCAGACATTTCTAATAAAACACAATCAAAACAAAGAAAAATGATAAAAAAAACAGCAGTAAACATTTGCTCACTACTGTTTAAAAATAAATTTTATTATATTCTAATTAAATCATGTTATACTTGAATGTATTAAATGTATTAATTGATGACTTTTGGGTATAAAATTCCAAAGTCTCTCCCGTCTGCTTTCTTCAAAGTTGAACCGTATTTTGCGTTAATAGCAGCAACAAATAAATTTGTAATTAAAGCATAACCTCTTGCGCTAGGGTGAACACCATCTAATGAAAAAGCACCACCAGTTACATAGGTAGATGTCATAGTATACGAATCGAAAACAACTCCAGTTCCGCTTGGAGAGGACAATTGAGCCATCACTGATTTTGTATCTACAAAAGCCAATCCGTTAGCAGTGGCAGCTGCTTCAATAACTGTGTTATATGAATCCGTAGCAGCTTTTACCTCTGCAACTTCATCACTTGAAAGAACCCATTTATCAGCTAAAGGCACGGAAATACCGTTAACTTGAGCAGCATTCCCATTTACTGTTGTTCCAATGAACGATCTTGATGGCAATACTAATAAATCAGCGCTAGTAGTTTGTCTGTATGAAGGCAATCCTAAAGAACTTAAATTAGTTAAATAGCTATCTACCATCACAACAGCATTTTGTCCCGCTGAGAAAACGATTGTTCTTTTAGCTTTTTCAGCTGCAGTTATTAAACCATAACTTTGAGCTAAGGCCAATCCCCCATTATATTGAGCATAGCCACTATTTAATTGCGTTGCAACAGCAGCAGTTAAAGGAACTGCATTATAAGGAACTGCAGTAAAATAAGGAAGTGCGGTTACATAAGGTAAGTTGGCTACAACCCCTTTTCTTCCACCTGTTGAAAGTTGGGCAGCCATTGCATTATAAACAGCTGTGAATGTTGCTGTAGGAGTAAGGTCATTACCATTTACGGCATCTTGCGAAGTAGGAATACCACCATTGGTTGCATACCCTAATTCATCGTTACCACCAATCCATAAAGAGAAGAAGGTTGGGTTTTGTGCAATTGCATCACCTAGAACTGTAGCTGTAGCTGAAGAAGCAAAACGTCCGAAATAAGGATTTGCCCCTGCATAACCAGAAAACGTTAAATGAAAACTTTTAGCCCCTGGAATTCCCATGTTGTTAAAAGGACCTGTTAAACGTTCTGAAAGTGTGTTGGCTGACACACCTGGAACTGGTGTTGGAGTTGGAGTTCCTGAAGAACTGTCCAAATACAATCTTGGAGAAGTAGCTTGAACGCCGCCAGAAGAAAAACCACCTACATTGTCAGCAGCCATATAAGGAGTTATAAAAGTTCCACCTCCTGCTAATGCAAATTGCTGTGCCAACAGATTTGGATAGGAATTCTCCTGTCCTTTGTGAAATAATGCATTATCACTGAAACCAGCAGCAAAAGAATCTCCTAATGCTACATATTTTGAAAAATTGGCTGATCCTGGAGTTACCGCGATTTCGCCCCCTGTTGTATCTTCATCATTAGTACATGCTACTAAGGTTAATGAAACCAATACTAGCCATTTGAAATTTTTTATCATAACGTATGTTTTTATATTAAAAATTAATTAAGGATTTATTGTCCATGAAGCAAATATTTGTTGGCCAATAAGACCTGCTCCTAGCACTTGAAAATACTCTTTTCCTCCTAAATTTGCGGCTCCAATTTTCAAAGTAGATTTTAGTTTTGGAACATTATAATTTATTTGTGCATCAATTACAGTTGCAGAGGGAATCATACCATCTACCATTGTTGATTGCCATAAATATTCGCTATTCCATCTTCCACTAACATTGAAACCTAAATTTTTGAATATTCTTTCATTTCCAAATGATGCTTTAACTCTATGTTTAGGAGTGTTAAATCCAGCTTCAAAACTCGGGTCTTGTGATTGATCAAATTTAAATTCAGCGAAGTTATAATTTACGCCGACTTCAAAATCTTTATATACTTTTCTTGAAATTCCTAATCCAAAACCTAAAGATTTTATTTCAATACTAGTATTAGTGTATAATTGATATGCTCTAAAATTACTAGTCTGTAGCGCATGAATTGACTGAGTTCCAAGGTCTGTTGGTCCACCAGTTGCACTTGGAGCATCCATTGCTTTTCCGTAATATGGAGCTACAACATTTATGTTTCCAATAAAATCGTTGTAGATGTTATAGTATCCATTAATATCTACTGAAAAGTCTTTAATTAAAGAACGGTATCCTAATTCTAAAGCTTTCACGGTCTCAGGTTTTACGTATCCTAAATTAGATTTTCTCAATACACCAGGATTTCCAGTAGCTGAAAGAGCTGCTACAGAAGCTGCTGTATAAGAATTATTATATGCATTTAAACCCGTCATAACTACTGATGTACCGCCAGCAAAAAACTGTCCAGTTGGAGTGCTTACATCAAGAGTTTCGGAATATCTAGTTAAGTTATCAGGAGCAGAACCTAATAAAATAGCACTTCCTACGTTAAATCCAATGTATTGATCTTGAGTTGTAGGGTTTCTAAATCCTGTTTGGATAGATCCTCTAAAATTGTGCTTTTTATTTGCACCAGCAGAATAAACTACTGAAACTCTTGGAGAATAATTACCTTCGAAATTCTTTGATTTATCGTAGCGAACGGATCCTGTGAATTTCAATCTGTCGTCAATAAACTTTTTAGTTAATTGAGTATATGCACCAAATTCATTGTAATAAATTGGTCCATTTGCATCTGTATAAATTCTTCCATTTGAATTTAATTCATATTGTCTGAAAGATCCACCAACTTGAATTTCTGCAAATTTAACAACGTCTTTCAAATTATAATTGGCATCTGAATGATAGATTCTAGAATTGTCTACCAATTTTGACCCTGAAAGGACACTTGCTTCATTGGTAACGGTATTGAATGCATTTTTGAAAGCATCTGTACCAGGCAAAAATCTACCTGTATCAGCAGCACCTCTAGCAGTTAAATGAGCTTGATCTGGAGTAAGTCCAGCTAAAGTTGATTGGATATAAGCACCAGCATATTGACCGAACCAAGTTCTGTCATCTTTCCATTTTCTGTTAATGTTTATACCTGTAAAAAGCATATCGTAAGAATTTCCTCCATCTTCAGTAGTTGTATAGCCTCTAAAGAAGAAGTTTTTACCTTTAAATTCTATTTTATGTTGTTGCATAAAAAAGTTATTTAGGTAATATCTGTTGGCTCCTTGGTATACTGCATTACCAAAACCAAATTTACTTTGGAATATAATTTCAAAATCATTTGCAAATGGTTTAAAATGTAGAGAAAAATCCAATTTTGTATTGGAAGCTACATTGTCAGTTAAGTCGGTTTCTTTATAACCTGTTCTACTTACATTCGTATTGGGTAATAAATTAACAGTAGAGGCAGGAATTAATCCAGCAGCAGCTAAACCTTGTCCTACTCCTTTAATGTTTGTAGAAACCTCATCGCCATAAACATTGATACCATCATAATTTATATTACTTCTATCTATCCCTGCAATCTTTTTGTCATCGTAGTTGGTTGCATGCCAATCTGTGCCTTTCATATAAGTATAATTTGCTTTAGCGGCAAAATATTTATTAAAAGAATGGGCAA
>JBIPNF010000147.1:0-6364 GCA_044373885.1 Flavobacterium sp.
CGGACAATTAACTGAAAAAGTAAGAAGAAAACCATATTGTGTTGTTTTATTAGATGAAATTGAAAAAGCGCATCCTGATGTTTTTAATATGATGTTGCAAGTTTTAGACGACGGTTATTTAACCGACAGTTTGGGTCGCAAAATCGATTTTAAAAATACTATTATCATTATGACTTCTAATATTGGCGCACGTCAACTTAAAGATTTCGGTCAAGGGGTTGGTTTTGGTACTGCTGCAAAAATTTTGCAAGCCGATGATAATTCTAAAAGTATCATTGAAAACGCACTTAAAAAAGCCTTTGCACCCGAATTCCTAAACAGAATTGACGATGTAATTGTTTTCAATGCGTTAGAAAAACACGATATTGATTTGATTATTGAAATAGAATTGAAAAAACTATATGCCAGAGTAAAAGAATTGGGTTACACCCTTAATTTATCAGATAGCGCAAAAGCGTTCATTGCCGAAAAAGGATTTGACAAACAATTTGGTGCCCGACCGCTAAAAAGAGCAATTCAAAAGTATGTTGAAGACGCTTTGGCTGAGGAAATAATTACTAGCAAAATTGGTTCAGGAGACGAGATATATATGGATTTAGACGAAACTTCTCAAGAATTATTCGTTAAAGTCAAAAAAGCACCAGAACCAACAAAACAATAATTGCAATTATATTAGAATACTAGAACCCGCCTTGTTTTTGCAATAAGGCGGGTTTATTTTTTTTAGAAGTAGAAGCTTGACATTGTAACTAACGATTTCAAACGTCATTCGCTCTATCACTTGTAGCGAAAACCGATACAACAGGATGCTACCGGGTCTAAGAAATTACGTTTTTGATTGGCTTTATAAATATTCCGTTAAATTATCAAAACCTCTCAATCCCCCCGTACAAAAACCCACTCAAATCAAAAGGTATTATAACGAGTTTATTATCAAATAATTAAATTACGGGGGATTGAAAAGGTGATGGCATATAAAATTTTAACCGGTTTGTATTTTATAAATGTAACTCTAATAGTTATTGAAATTACAAATTTAAAAGGGTGTCTTTACACAAAGTAATATTTGGTACTCATTAGTGTATAAGGGTTGCATTAATGGTTATTAGTGGCAATAAAAACTTTAATTAAATATATGAAAATGAATATTTTACAAGCTAAAAATGACAATTAGGACTAGTAATATTTTTTTTTAATCTTAAATTTAGATTAAAATCATAAAAAAATAACATATGATCGATACTATTACTCCAATTACTTAACTCCATTTTTATATTAATATAAAGTTTAGTGAATTAAATTTAAGTCGATATCATAGCGGAGGGACTCAACCTAAAGCGAGAATTGCAGCTCCAAAAGTGAAGAAACAATTCAATCTAAAAAAATGTTGATTATAGGGCTGCAAATCAACCTCAAAATAATTAATATATATAAGATTTGGGTGTTATATTAAAACAAATATATACATTTGATAAATTATAATAATTCTCAATTTATTCCCTTTATATGTTACAAGAAAAAGTTATTGTTGGCAGTGAAGAATGGTGTTCGTTCCCAATATTAGGTATCCCCACTATTAAAGCACGTGTTGATTCTGGTGCAAAAACATCGGCATTGCACGCCATAAATATTGCTCCTTTTATTAAAGAAGGTGAAAATTGGGTGAAATTTGACATCAATCCGATTCAGAATAATGTTAAAACTATTATTCATTGTGAATCGAAATTGGTTGATAAAAGAATTGTAAAAAGTTCGAGTGGTTTTAGAGAACAACGCTACGTTATTGGGTCGGAGCTTGAAATTGGCGGTAAAAAATGGGCAATAGAAATTACTTTGACTAATCGAGATTCTATGGGTTTCCGAATGCTTTTAGGTCGAGAAGCCATGAGCGGAAGGGTTCTTGTAGATCCAGAACAAAAATATTTGTTAGGGGAACCTACTTCTGATATTCTAAAAAACCTATATAAAACTTCTGAAAAAGCGGTTACAGGACTTCGTATTGGTTTGTTGGCGAGCAACAAGGAATTGTACTCCAACAAGCGAATTATGGAAGCTGGGGAAATGCGCGGACACGAAATGCACTTTTTGAATATCAAGGAATGCTATATGAAACTGGACGCAACAACACCAGAAATTCATTATAGAGGTGGTAAAATATTGAATGATTTTGATGCAATTATTCCAAGAATTCGTCCAAGTATTACCTTTTATGGTTGTGCTTTAACCCGACAATTTGAGGCTCTGAAAGTATATTGTTTGAATTCTGCAGCGGCGATTACACAATCTCGCGATAAATTATACTCGTTACAATTACTATTAAATCACGGGGTTGATATACCAACAACTGGCTTTGCTAATTCCCCATTGGATACCAATGATTTGATAAAAATGGTTGGTGGTCCGCCCTTAATCGTGAAATTATTAGAAGGAACACAAGGAAAAGGAGTTGTTTTAGCTGAAACAAAGAAAGCAGCAGAGAGTGTGATTAATGCTTTCAAAAGCCTTAATGCCAATATATTAGTTCAAGAATTTATTAAGGAAGCCAATGGAAAAGACATTCGTTGCTTTGTAATTGATGGAAAAGTAGTTGCAGCAATTCAGCGCGAAGCCATGCCAGGAGAATTTAGAGCCAACATCCATTTAGGAGGAACTGCGTCTATCATAAAAGTTACTGCCGAAGAAAAAAGAATCGCTATTAAGGCTACAAAAGCGATGGATTTGAAAGTGGCGGGAGTTGATATTATTCGTTCGGCAAAAGGGCCTTTATTACTAGAAGTTAATTCATCACCAGGACTTGAAGGTATTGAAGGGGCTACAAATAAAGACATTGCGGGAGAAATGATTTTGGCAATCGAGAAGAATTTCAAACACAAAATATAAGGTGTTTTACCAACCAATCCTTTGCAAGCAGTCTCTTTGGGGGCTTAGCTGCTGCAACAGTTTTGTTCAGAATCAATTACACATTAAAAAGGTTGATTTTTAAGTACAAGAAATTTAGTGATTTTCTTCAGGAAAAAACCAGAAATATTGATTCACAACGGCACTTTAGAATTTCAAACCTTGAGCAAATTAAACATTACTTCGGATGAACTTCGGGAATCCATGAGAGAACACGGTGTTGAGAATTTTAAAGATGTAAAGCTCGCCATGTTAGATATCGATGGCAATATCAGTATAATTACTGGTGATGTAAACTTAAAGCAAACACACCGCAAAAGAAAAGTCCATAAAACGTTGGAGAGTATTAATTAATTAATTCTTTTGAAATTCCTTTCATAACCCAGATTTTTCAAAGTCAACATTTTTTTAAATTCTCTTCTTGACAATTGAAAAACATTTTTTACAGGGTCTATTTTTATTGCTTTAATTTTGGAAAGTGAATCTATTCTTCTAATGTCATCAAGAAAATACAAATCTTTAATTTTCAAATTTCTTTTATCAAATGTAATCAATTGTAATTTCCAATAAATTGAATCTTTAGTATTTAAAACAAAGGTTCTGTCCATTTTTAAAACCTTTTGATTTTCAGAAATAGAAAAAATTGTATCGTATTTTATCTCTTTAATTTCGAAGGAATCTTTTAAACTTCTATATTCTAAAAAGGAATTATCTTGAAAATACATTTTATTTTGAACCAGTTTCATACTGTCTTTCAAAGTTTCAAATGATTCAAAACTAATTTTACTTTTATCAATCCATTTGTAATAGACATCTTTTTTACTAACAATTAAATAAATTGAATCGTTGTTGATGTAATTTCCAGTAAAACGATTTGGAATTTCCCTAATTTCATTTTCATCAACAGGCTGAATTTCATTAAATAAAAAAATCACTCCTTCGAAGGGAATCGCTTCAATTCGCTTACAACTTATAAAAGAAATACTAATAATTACGATTAGAACGAGGTTTTTAAATTTCATAGTTTTAGTTTTATTTAACAAAACTAAAACTATGCCAATTCTTAATGTTCTAAATCATCAATCATAAAGCTATTCAAAAACGCAACCGATTTTTGGATATCATAATGCAGAATTCGATCTTCTTTTACAAACGGAACTTCTTTCCGATACGATTTTAAAAACATTTCAATAAAATTACTCGATTGCAATGGCCGTCTAAATTCTATGGCTTGAGAAGCATTCATTAATTCGATAGCAAGAATTCGCTCTAAATTATCCATAATTCGTAACGTTTTCGTTGCAGCATTTGCGCCCATGCTCACGTGATCTTCTTGACCATTGGAAGAAACAATACTGTCAATACTGGCGGGAGTTGCCAATTGTTTATTTTGACTAGCAATACTCGCAGCGGTATATTGTGGAATCATAAAACCCGAATTCAACCCTGGATTATCAACTAAAAAAGCAGGTAGATTTCGCAATCCCGAAATTAATTGATACGTTCTTCTTTCAGATATACTACCTAATTCTGCCAAAGCAATAGAAAGAAAATCCAAAGAAATTGCCAACGGTTGTCCGTGAAAATTACCTCCAGAAACTATCTGGTCACTTTCTATAAACACATTCGGATTATCGGTAACCGAGTTGATTTCGGTTTTAAAAACTTTCTTAACATAATCGATGGCATCTTTTGAAGCACCATGAACTTGTGGAATGCATCGGAAAGAATACGGATCTTGAACGTGTGTTTTGGGTTGGTCAATAATTTCGCTGCCTTCTAAGAATTCATTTACGCGATTAGCAGTAACAATTTGCCCTTTGTGAGGTCTGATAAAGTGTATTAATTCATTAAATGGTTCTTGACGGCCATCAAATCCTTCCAATGAAATCGTTCCAATTAAATCGGCTAAATAAGAAAACTTACTTGCTTTAATCAATATATGTACACCATAAGCACTCATAAATTGAGTTCCGTTTAGTAATGCCAAACCTTCTTTAGATTGCAATACAATTGGTTTCCACCCAAAATGCTCCATTACAACTGAAGTGGAAACTTTATTTCCGTTGAACACCACTTCACCTTCGCCCAAAAGTGGTAATGACAAATGCGCCAACGGAGCCAAATCACCCGAAGCACCAAGTGAACCTTGTGAATAAATTAGAGGAAAAACAGCATTGTTATAAAAGTCAATTAATCTCAAAACAGTTGCCAATTGCACACCAGAATAGCCGTAACTCAACGATTGAATTTTTAGGAGCAACATCAGTTTTACAATCTCTTGAGGTACTTCCTCCCCTGTTCCGCATGCATGAGATTTTACTAGGTTTTCTTGAAGTTGAGAAAGGTTTTCATTTGAAATTTTTACATTACAAAGTGACCCAAATCCGGTGTTAATTCCATAAATCGCCGTTTCATTAGATTCCATTTTTTTATCCAAATAGTCTCTGCACTTTTGAATGTTCACCGTTGCTTCTTCGGATAATTCGATGGTTTTGTTGTGACTTATAATTTCTTGAACTACTTCTAAAGAAAGAATATCGGTACTTATATAATGAATAGTGCTCATGATTTATGTTTAATTACAAGCACAAAAATCCGTAAATACTACTTATAAAGCAAGGTTTATCGTCTTATTTTATGATTATTGTAAAAAAGTAGTTGATTCAAGATAGGCATTTCCAATATTCTCAATAATGTCAGTCGCTATAAAAGCTTGATAACTCATTTTTGGAGCGGCAATATCGGCTGTTAATCCATGCAAATAAACCCCAAGAATTGCGGCGTCAAAAGGCGTGTAGGATTGTGCAACCAAACTGGTAATAATACCTGTCAAAACATCACCACTTCCCGCTGTGGCCAGGGCTTGATTTCCAGTGGTATTCTCGTAAACCGTTTCATTCTGAACAATTACAGTAGTAGCGCCTTTCAAAACTACAATCAAATTGTATTTGTGTGAAAGTTGTTCTACACGAAACATTTTATCTTCTTCAGAATCCCAAACCCCAACGAGTCGTTCCAATTCTTTTGGATGTGGTGTTAGAATAGTGTTTTTGGGTACTAATTCCAACCATTCTAAATTTTGTGACAGGATATTCAATCCGTCAGCATCAATAACCAAAGGAATCGTATTGCTTTTTAAAAAAAAATGAAAAGCATGTTGCGTATCTAAATCTTGCCCCATCCCCATCCCTATTCCAATGGCTTGGCATTTTAAGGAACTATTAATTGTTGTAATATGTTCAAAATAATCATCAGTTTCAACCATCACTTCAGGAATTGATGTTTGTAAAATTTCATAACCACATTTTGGGATAAACGCCGTTACCATTCCGCAACCCGTTTTTAAACAAGCTTTTGAGGCCAATACCACAGCACCCATTTTCCCATAACTACCGCCAATAATTAAGGCGTGGCCTTGAATTTCTTTATGCGTTAATTTGTTAATTGGTTGGTATCTTTTTCT
>JBIPNF010000148.1:0-6360 GCA_044373885.1 Flavobacterium sp.
TTTTCTAATATATCAGAAGTTTTCAAACCCAAAGCACTTTTTGATAATTCAACCGTTTCAAATTCTCTGTCAATTTTCAAAGGATTAGAAATGGTGATTATTTTTGACTTTTGAGCATACGATAATAATGTACTTGAAAGCATTAATACTATAATTCCTTTCGTAATATTCATATTAACTTTCATTAGAAGGTTTTCCGATTGTAGCTAATATTCCACCATCGACATACAGAATATGACCGTTTACAAAATTACTCGCTTTAGAAGAAAGAAATATAGCTGCTCCTGATAAATCCTCAGGATTGCCCCATTTTGCAGCTGGCGTTCTATTAATAATAAATTCGTTAAACGGATGTCCATCTACTCGAATTGGTTCTGTTTGAGTTGTAGCAAAATATCCTGGCCCAATTCCGTTCACTTGAACATTGTGTTTTGCCCATTCAGTCGCCATGTTTTTGGTAAGCATTTTCAGTCCTCCTTTTGCAGCAGCATACGCTCCTACTCCATTTCGACCCAATTCGCTCATCATAGAACAAATGTTGATTATTTTCCCTTGTTGTCTTGCAATCATTCCTTTTGCAACGTGTTTTGAAACAATAAAAGGACTTACTAAATCAATATCTATCACTTCTTTAAAATCGGAAACTTCCATTTCAATTAAAGGAATACGTTTGATAATTCCCGCATTATTAATTAAAATATCGATTGGACCTACTTCAGTTTCAATTTTGCTAATTGCTTCTATAACTTCACTTTCAACAGCAACATTGAATTTGTAACCAAAAGCAGTGATTCCTTCCTTTTTAAATTCTAATACCGCTTCATCAATTTTTTGTTGCGATGAATTTCCGTTTATTATAATTGTTGCACCAGCATGTCCTAAACCTTTGGCCATAGCCATTCCTAAACCATGCGTGCTTCCTGTTACAAGTGCTATTTTTCCTTTTATGTCAAATAATGAACTTCCCATATTATCTTAAATCTGTAATTTTGCAAACATCCATATCTCCATAATCAAGGTTTTCTCCTGCCATTCCCCAAATAAAAGTATAATTTGAAGTTCCTGCGCCAGAATGAATTGACCATGGTGGTGAGATTACCGCTTGGTGATTGTTCATCCAAATGTGTCGTGTTTCATGAGGTTGCCCCATAAAATGACAAACTGCTTGGTTTTCTGGAATGTCTAAATAAAAATACACTTCCATTCTTCTGTCGTGAACGTGCGCTGGCATTGTATTCCAAACACTTCCTGTTTTCAATTCGGTCATTCCCATTTGCAATTGACAAGTGGTCACAATTCCACCGATAATCATTTGGTTAACCGTGCGATGATTTGCAGTTTCTAATGCACCCAATTGTAGTTTATTTGCTTCCGCAAGTCCTACTTTTTTATTTGGATAATTGGTATGTGCAGGAGCAGAATTCAAATAAAACATAGCTGGATTTGAAGCATCATCACTTTGGAATACTACTTCTTTGTTACCACTTCCGATGTATAAAGCATCTTTAAAACCTAATTCATAAATTACTCCGTCTGCAATTACTGAACCACTTCCACCAACATTTATAATTCCTAATTCTCTTCTTTCAAGAAAATAACTAGATTTTAAGGGGTCTATTGTTTCTAAAGTTAATGGTTCTAAAGGCACTGCAGAACCCGCAATATATCTGTCGTAATGAGAATAAGTAAGATTTACTTTCCCTACTTCCATTAAATTATCAATTAAAAATTCAGCTCTTAATTGTGCTGTGTCATATTGTTTTACAGCTTGCGGACTTGAAGCGTATCTTGTTTCGTAGGATGCGGACATTTGTATTATTTAGTGTTTATTGTTTGTACTATTTAGCAATAAAATTAAAAAAAACAGTGTATGATTTACACTGTTTTTTTATTATTTAATAACTTGGATTCTGTTGAATTGTTATAAACGAATTCGTATCAATTTCGTATTGAGGAATTGGCAGTAAAAAACGATTCAAGTTTGAATTAGCTTGGAGTTCAGATAATGTAATAGGAAGTACACTAAAAGTAGAATATACTGATGACCACATAGCAGTAAAATGAGCATCCATAACACCTTCAGCTTTATTTGCAGCATTTTGAAAAGTGGCATTAAATCTAAGTAAATCAAACCAACGTTGATTTTCAAAGGCAAATTCTAATTTTCTTTCTAAAGACAATGCTTTTTCAAATGCATCTTGACTTGCAAAAGATACGATATCTGCTAATCCTGCTCTTCTTCGAACTAAATTTATTAAATCCTTACTAGCTGTTGTATTACCATTCGCTTCTGCCTTCATTAAAAGAACATCAGAATATCTCAAAACAGGCACATCGTTTTCAGCATCAAATGCTAATACGGTTGGAGAAGTATATTTAGTAGGGTATACAGATGTGAAAAAACTAACTGTAGTGTTAGCAGGTACTGTTACAGCAGCACTTAATGTGACCTGATTTAAAGCTGTATTTATTGATCTAACTTTTTTGGTACTTCCAGTAATTCCTAAACCACTAACAAATTGATTAACTTTAATGTTAGTCAAACTCGTTAAAGTTAAAACTGTTGTTGTTGTAGCAACAGTTGTTTTACTTGTATATTTTGCAAATTCTCCAATATTAAATTCACGTCTTTTATCAACTACTGTTGCAGAAGAAGTAAATTGGTTAAGTAATTCTGAGGTTGGGGTATTATAACCTTTACCGTCACCGTTAATTACCGCATTTCCAGTATTAGTTGGTGCAAATAAATTAGATAATGGATTTCCCATTCCTAATCCACCACCTTTAAATCGAATAGCAAATAAAATCTCTGAATTCATTTCATTATTTACTGAAAATACGCTGCCATAATTTGATTGTAAACTATAACCACCAGATGCAATTACACTGTCTAATAAAGCAGATGCTTCTTGATTTCTTCCAAGAGTTAAATAAACTTTAGCTAATAATGCTTTAGCAGCCCATGCATTAGTTCGTCCTAAATCCGAAGAATTTGCGTTAAAGGTAGAAGAACTTCCATTTGCAATAGCATTATTTAAATCGGCTACTATTAATTTATAACTATCCAAAACAGTAGAACGGTTAATTCTTTTTGCTTGTTCTGCGGTTACAGGTTCATCAATTAAAAACACACCACCATACAAACGCACTAAGTTAAAATAGTGATACGCACGAATGAAAGAAGCTTCTGCCGCAACGCTTTTACATTGAGATACAGTAGCATCAATTGTTACAGGAACATATTCAATTGCTCCAGGTGAAGGATTAAAATTGGCACCACAAGCATTTAATACAGTATTAGCATTTTTAATGTTGTTGTAGGATTTCAACCAATACTTATATACACCTTGATGAGTTGTAGGTGGATAAAACTGATCTAAAAAAGCCAAATCATGATTTGGTGTTGAAGTACTAGATCCGCCATCCATAACTGAAATATCACTACGAAGTTCTGTTAAAGACCATTCTTCAATTAAAGGATCTTGCATTCCTTTGTAACAAGCGGTTAAACCCGATTGTAATTCTGTATAATTCTTATAATAATTATCGGCTATTATATTAGATTCAGAATTTAAATCGATAATATCAGAACAACTAGATGCTATTACTAAAAATAATACACTTAAATATTTTATTGAATTTTTCATTGTAACTACTTTTAAAATTAGAAATTAATATCGATACCAAAAACATACGTTTTAGGAATTGGAAATGACCCTCTTTGATATCCTGCAATTAATGATGAAGCATATGGACCAGAAGTAGATCTTCCCTCTGGGTTGATTCCTCTATATCCATTTGCAGAATGGAAATATAAGTTCTGTCCAGAAGTATAAAGTCTAATGGAGCTTAAACCAATTTTTTTGGATAAATTAGCTGGTAAATTATATCCTATATTTACTTCTCTTAAAGCAAAATAAGAAGCATCTTCCACCACATAATCTGTTAACATCCAGTTAAAACCCAATTGTTCATAAGGTGTTCTTCCGTCACCTGGATTTTGTGGACTAATCCAACGATTAGAATTGTAACTAAGATTTCTAGATTTAGACTCAGTATAATTTGGATCACCATTAATCAATTCACCTCCTTGTACCCCTTGCAAAGAAAAACTTAAATCAAAATTCTTATAACTAAAATTATTGGTGATTCCCCAAGTAAAATCTGGATATGGATCTCCGATTATAGTTCTATCATTGGTATCTAAAACACCATCTCCATTCACATCAACAATTTTTAAACCACCTTGCTTTAAAGCTGATGGTAAATTTGAAGTTAAACCAGAGGCTGTAATTTGTTCGTTAGAAATCCATACACCATCTGTTTTGTAACCAAAGAATTGAACTAAAGGACCCCCTACAACACTTTTGTAGATTTCATTTCTTTCACCATAATTAAGCAAGTAAGCTTCATTTCCTAGCTCAATAATTCTGTTTTGAGTGTGAGCAATATTTGCGGAAGTGGACCATTTGAAACCACCTTTTAAATTGGTAGTATTTAATTCTATTTCAAAACCTCTATTTCTTAAACTACCTATATTATTCCAAGATAAGGGCACTCCAGAAAAAGCCATTGTAGCTTGTTGTAAAAGTAATTTATCCGTGATAGAATTATAGATGTCTAAAGTGACATTAAGTCTGTTGTTCAACATCGATAAATCCATACCGTAATTGGTTTGGAAAGTGCTTTCCCATGTAATATTTTCATTTGCATTGATAGCAGGGTTTCCTACTTGTCCTCCTGTTTGAGTTCCAGTACCTGGTCCAAATGAATAATTAGAAGCTGATAATAAGTTTTGGAAACCATAATTTAATATTCTATTGTTTCCTGAAACTCCGTAACTAGTTCTAAAGTTCAATTTGTTTAACCATTCAACACTACTCAAGAAAGGTTCTTTATTAGCAGCCCATCCGATTGATGCTGCAGGGAAATTACCCCATTTTTTTCCATTTGCAAAATAAGAACTACCGTCTGTTCTATAACTTACAGAAAGAAGGTATTTACTTTTATATGCATAATTTACCCTTCCTAAATATGACAATAAACCGATTTCACTTTTAGATCCAAAAGTTCCCGCTTTATCAATAAAAAGAGCATTGTTTAAAGTATTAAATTCATCACTTGCGTAATCTAAACCGGTAGTTTGTGTTGCAGTGTTTTTAGTGCTTTGCGCAGTGTACCCAGCTAAGACATCAAATGAATGTTCTCCAACATCTTTTTTGTAATTTAAAGTATTTTCAGTTAATAAGTCAACATAAGAATTATCAAAATAGATTCCTTTATTAACTATTCCGTCTCCTTCAGCATTTCTATCACTCCAATCGAATTTAGTATCGTATTTTACATATACAGTATTCATTGTTTTGAAATCCAAACCAGAAGCAATATTAAAATTTAAAGTAGTACCCCCTTGTAATCCATATGATTTTGCATTAATATCATGACTTAATAAAGAAGCCATTGGGTTGTTTTGAGCTGAATTTGACGGATTACCAGCAGCTGGAGCAAAAGTTGTTCCATCAGGCATATATAATATAGATCCATCTGGATAAACCGGGTTGTAGATTAAGCCGATAAAATGTCTAGGGTGTGCATAATCTCCCGGTCTGATATTTGCCCATTGTGCATTTTGATTCACAAAGGCAGCAGTTAAATCATTGTGTTGGTAGGGTAACCAGGTTGGATATCTCCAAAAATTAGTTAAATTTTCAGATGGTGACTCTTTAGCAGTATAGGAAGGATTCAAGTTTACATTTAACTTTACTCTTTTACTTAATTCAATATCAAATTTTGTTCTGAAATTTAATTTTTGGAAATTACTATTAAGCATAATCCCTTGGTCGCCTTGATATCCAGCAGAAATATAATATTTTATGGCTTTAGTACCACCAGTTGCACCAAATTGTATATTTTTAAATTCTCCGTTTCTCAATACTTCTCCTTGATAATCATAACCTTGACCACCTAACATTGTTTTTTCAACAATGTAAGCTGCAATTAAATTATTTGGGGCACCAGATTGATAAATTAAGTTTAAAGCATTTGGACTCGTTAAAGCTTCGGCTTGAATAGCTGGATCCGTAATTCTTATAGCTCTCTCTCGATACAATAATTCAGTATATTCAGAAGTACTTAATAAATTGTATTTTTCATACGCACTTTTAAAACCAGTGCTATATTTAAAAGAATATTTAGCTTTATCTGTTTTACCACTTTTTGTTGTAATTAAGATTACCCCACTAGCTCCACGAGAACCGTAGATTGCTGCCGAAGCTGCATCCTTTAAAACTTCTACAGAAGCTACATCTGCCATGTTAAGAGTTCCCAAACCATCAGGGATTGGTTGTCCATCAACAACAA
>JBIPNF010000149.1:0-6334 GCA_044373885.1 Flavobacterium sp.
TGCAGCAAGAGCGTAGTTTCCTTCGCCGTGTATGTGTTTTGAAACCTTTTATTAACGAGAATTGTCCCAGTTCTCGACGTGCTTACTTCTCAATTCGACTTGCTGTCAAAACCAGTCGACCCCAAATCAGTCCGCAAATATACGACATAAATTAATTGTGAATTATTAATTAAAAGTTATAAATTATGAATTTATGTAAACAACGACTCAAAGCTTCAACTTTCGAGATTTTTAGTCTTTCATCTCTTCGTCTTTCATCTTTTCGTCACATTCGACTTTCGACACATTTACTCCTCCTCACTTTCATCCACTTTAAATGGATAATCACCAAACAAAGGAGCTAAATTTCGAACCTTATAAACATTCTTAGAATTTTTATTGGTCAAGGCAATTATAGTTACATTTTCGTTTTTTAGGGTTACATAAGAAGACATATTCCCGTGCCACCATCCATTATGAAAGTAAAAATTTTGACCCGTTTCCCAATTAATCATTCGAATGCCCAATCCATAATTCTTTTGTCCTTTGTGCTCATTACTGCAGCCTAAATAAATTTGACAACGCAATTCAGGACTCAAAAAATATTCTGTACTTCGAGCCAAATCAAATTTCAATAAGTCTTGAGGGGTAGAGAAAATGTTTTTATCGCCATAAATAGCATCCAAATAATCAAACGCTATTTGTTGACCATTTCCTCGGTAAGAAGGAGTAATTACATTTTTATCTTTGGCATAATCATATACAAATGTATTTTCCATTCCAAGGGGATCAAAAATCATTGATTTCATAGCGTCACTGTATTTCTTTCCAGTAATTTTTTCTAAAATTAATGCTAACATTGCATAATTGGTATTGCAATAACCAAATCGAGAGTTTGTCTTGTACTCCAACGTTATTTTTTTATTAATCATAACATTCAAAACATCTTGATTACTCATAATTTTATGTCTATCCCAAATCCCTTTTTCATTTGTGAAATACGCATAATTTCGCATGCCACTTCGATGACTTAAAAGATTTTTTATAGTAATTTCTGGATATGGAAAGCCTTTTAATACAGTAGCTGCTTTTTGATTTAACCCCAATTTTCCTGCATTGACAAGTTTTAATATTGCAGTCGCAGTTAATACTTTACTTACAGAAGCAATATGAATTGGTGTCTTACTTGTTATTGGTGTTTTCTTTTTAATATCGCCAAAACCAACATAATTTTCATAGATAATCTGCCCGTCTTTTGCAACCAAAAAGCTGATGTTGTTATTTTTTGAAGGCCAATTTTTATTGAAGAAATGTTCAATTTTGGTTCTTTTAGAATTAATATAGGAATTCGATAATTTTGGATATACCGTATCAGAAGGTTCCATATTAATGGACGTCATTTTATCTATAGCATCTTTTTTTTTCTGGCTGTTGCAGGAAAGACAAAGAAAAAGTAAAGTAATAAGTTTAATATGGTTTAAGGGAATTTTTTGTGTCATTGTTATTTGATGTTGAGCAAATATAAGCGAAAGAAATAAATTATCAAATGCCTAATTGGTTAAACATTTTTTAAATCAACTTTAGTTTTTATGTCAACATTCTGTTATTCAGTGCATAATGTGTTTTATTTTGTTGAAAATAAATTTTGACAGCGACACCGATAGCCTTACTTTTACACGAATTAATAAATGAAAATAGTATATGAAGTTCGGAATTATTAAAGAGAGAAAAAATCCACCAGATAGAAGAGTAGTTTTCTCTCCTAAAGAATTAGTGAGTTTGAAGAATGAGTACCCGGAAGCTGAAATTAAAGTTGAAAGTTCTGATATCCGAATCTTCACCGATGAACAGTATTCGAATTTGGGGATACCTGTTTCAAATGACATGACCGATTGCGATGTTTTATTTGGGGTTAAAGAAGTTCCAATCGAGAACTTAATTCCGAATAAAAAGTATTTCTTTTTTTCTCATACTATAAAAAAACAGCCTTATAATAGAAAGTTATTAGAAGCCATTCTCGAAAAAAATATTCAGCTATACGACCATGAAACGATTGTAGATGCTAATTTCAACCGACTAATTGGTTTTGGAAAGTACGCCGGAATTGTTGGCGCCTACAACGCCTTTAGAGCTTTCGGAATTAAATTTGGACTTTTTACAATTCCAAAAGCAGAAACACTTTCTGGAAAAGACGAATTAGTTTCAAAACTAAAAAGACAAGTTTTGCCCCCTATTAAAATAGTTCTTACAGGTTGCGGAAAAGTTGGTAATGGTGCCAAAGAAATTTTAGATGCTATAAAAATCAAAGAAGTTTCAGTAGAAAATTTCCTGTCAAAAAAATATTCCGAACCCGTTTATGTTCAAATTGATGTGTTGGATTATAACAAAAGAAAAGATGGAAAAGTTATAGGAAAGAAAGATTTTTATGAAAATCCAACAGAATATACTTCCGATTTTGAACGCTTTACAAAAGTTTCAGATATTTTTATTGCCGGACATTTTTATGCTAATGATGCGCCATATATATTGACTCGTGAAATGCTTCAAGGCAATGATTGCAATATCAAAGTGGTTGCAGATATTTCATGCGATGTTAATGGACCCATTGCCTGCACGATAAAAGCATCTACAATTGCAGAGCCTTTATTCGGATATTTACCAAGTGAAAATAAGGAAGTTGATGTTTTTCATCCTGCAGCAATCGTCGTGATGTCTGTTGATAATTTGCCTTGCGAACTTCCAAAAGACGCCAGCGAAGGTTTTGGCGAAATGTTTATGAAACACGTAATCCCCGCTTTTTTCAACGGTGATAAAGATGGTATTTTACAGAGAGCAAAAATGACCGAAAACGGCAAATTAACAGAAAGATTTCGCTATTTGCAAGATTATGTAAACGGAAAATAAACTATTTTCGATTCTATAAACGGACAAAAAAAATTAAAAAAAAGACAAGTTTTCCACATTATTTTTTGAATTCAATAGCGATACATCTAATGAAATTAAATAAGAAATCGTTTTCGTTGATAACTTAATTGACAAACAATTGCGACTTCTTTTTTTATAAATGTATATTTATCAAAAATTAGCAATTATTTTTATTAGTATTCAATTTTTTCGAGTAGAATTATGAATAATAAAATAAGTGTAACCTAAATCTATTAATTAACTTTTAAACCAAATTTATGAATTCTGAAAATGTACAAACCAAATGGGGGCAATTTATTCCCTTAGTTACCGTTTTTTTCTTTTGGGGTTTTGTTGCTGCAAGTAATGACATCTTAATTCCAGTATTTAAAAAAGCCTTCGATCTGACTCAAGGTCAAAGCCAACTAGTTTCATTAGCATTTTACATTGCCTATACCGTAGGGTCCTTAATTTATATGGGAATATCCATTTTAATGAAGGAAGATTTAGTGAATAAGATTGGATATAAAAATGGATTGGCTTTAGGTTTAGGAATTTCTGCCTTGGGAACTTTATTGTTTTATCCAGCTGCAAATACTGGTTCTTTTCCACTAATGTTATCTGGTTTGTTCATTGTAGCATTAGGATTTTCGCTACAACAAACGGTGGCAAATCCACTAGCGATTGCTTTGGGGCCAATTACCACGGGTTCTCAACGTCTTACTTTGGCGGGAGGAATTAATAACTTCGGAACAACAATTGGACCCTTGGTAGTGAGTTTTGCTATTTTTGGATCAAGTGCTAGCTCCAATACTGAAATGAGTATTGAAAGTGTAAAAATTCCATATTTAGTTTTAGGTTTGGCTTTTTTATTAGTTGCTATTTTATTGAAATTTTCTTCACTTCCAGACAAACCTACTGCAGTAGTTGAAGTAGAAAATGATGCCAATTCTTCAAGAAGTTCGGCTTTGAAATACCCACAATTAATTATGGGGATGATTGCAATTTTTGTTTACGTGGGTGTTGAAGTTTCAACAGCTAGTAATTTACCAGCATATATGGAATCTAAATTAGGATTTTTGACCCAAGATATTGCACCTTATATTTCATTGTATTGGGCGAGTTTAATGATTGGTCGTTGGACAGGAGCAGTTGGCGCTTTTACAAATGATTTAAGCATGCAAAAAATATTAAAATTCATAGCGCCATATTTGGCTTTTGGAGTATTTTTAATGGTAAATGCTATTGCAAAACATGATTTGACTCCATTTTATGTTTACGGATTAATCATTTTAGTACTAATAGCAGCTGATATTTTAAGCAAAGGCAATCCTGCAAGAATGTTGCTTTTGTTTTCTACTTTAGGAATTGTTGCGCTAGTAATTGGAATGGCTACAACTGGAATGACAAGTGTTTACGCTTTTACAAGTGTAGGTTTGTTTTGTAGTACTTTATGGCCATGTATTTTTACTTTGGCAATTAGTGGATTAGGAAAAAATACCAGTCAAGGAAGTAGCTTTTTGATTATGATGATTATGGGTGGTGGAATTGTAAGCTGGTTACAAGGTTTTATTTCTGAAAGCATCGGAATTCAAAGTAGTTATATTGTTGGAGTTGTATGTTTTGCTTACTTGGCTTTCTATGCTTGGAAAGTAAGTGGAATTTTGAGAAGTCAAGGAATTGATTTTGATAAGCCAGTTTCTGGGGGACATTAATAACAATCATTGAGTTATATTAAAAGGATTTGTATTTTTACAAATCCTTTTACTTTTTAGTCCGCTTTCTAAAGGCGTCACGTATTAATAGTACTCCAATCAGTACAGTTGTGTATTCCTTGAAATTGTAATAATTTATTTAAGAATAACTTGAATTTTAAATGTAACAAAAAGACTTTTTGATCGTTTAGCAATAAAATAAAATTGTACAATGAAAAAAATTTATATTTTATATGCCTTTTTGTTGGGCACCTTCCTTAATATATCTGCACAAGAAAACAACAAAAGAGCGGAAGAACTTAAAGAAGTTACGATTATTAAAAGCAAAAAAGCAATTGAGCAACGAGCAGATCGTACCATTTTTGATTTTTCCAATCAGCCAAGTTTGAATTCGGGTTCTGTTTTAGAAGGGTTGAAAAAATTACCTGGATTAATCGCTTCAGATATAGCGGGAATGATGTACCAAGGGAAGCAACTAGATGTATTTATGGACGGAAGACCTTTGAATATTTCTTCTAATGAACTGAATGGATTCCTTGAAGGAATGCCAGCCAATGCGATTGAAAAAATCGAAATAATTACGCAGCCAGGAGCTGAATTTCCAGCTACTTCCGGAGGAGCAATTTTGAATATTATTACCAATAAAAATGCTAAGAATTTCTTGAGTGCGACCTATACAAATAGCATAAATGTTACAAGCTATGATCATTTGAGGTGGAGAGTTAATAATAGTGTATTGTTGAATGCCAAAAATAAATACTTCGGTTGGCAATTGAATATGGGACAAAACTATAGAGAAAGTGCCGTGTGGGCCTCTTTATTTAAAGAAGAAAATAGCGATCAAACCGAAATTACTACTACAGCAACTGACAGAACAGGTAGAAATAATTTCTTAAAATCGGCTTTGACGTTTGATTTTAAAAAAGACCGTTTGTTACTGAACTACGATGTAAATCACAACAACAACGGAAATGCTACTTTATCGAATGGACCTGATTTTTCTACCCAAGATCAATCGGATTCTAAAGGATGGAGACAAGATGCGGTCGCTACCTATCAAAAACGATTTACGGATAAAACTAAAAAATTGGATTTTAGATTTAATTTCAACCGAAATCAAAATAATTTTATATTTAATACGGCTGGTTCTATTTCGCCTGTATTGGAGAACTCCTCCGAGCAAAAGTTGTACAACTTGAAGTTTGACTATTCTCAGCCAATTGCTTTTTCTGATGAGGGTAAATTGAGTTTTGGGAGTTTGTATGAAATATTGAGTTTTCAAACTCAAAATAGAGAGGTCATTAATTTAGATTATGAAAGAAAAACTACCGCAGGTTATTTTGAATTTCAAACCAAGTTCAATAGTTTGAGTTTTATTCTTGGTGGTAGAGCAGAGGATTATAATATAACAGGAAAAACCAATACTACTGATCTGACGCCTTTCAAACAGTTTCGTTTCTTCCCAAATGCTAGTGCACAATATAATTTTAATAAGTCGATTTTCTTTAACCTAAATTATAATAAGAAGATTACTTTACCAAGTACGTCAGTCTTAAATCCGAACAATACGAATTATCAAAATCAAAACATCAATAATTACGGAAATCCAAATTTGCAACCCACCATATTTGATAATTATGAAGTGAAATTAAGCGCTTATGATTATGCTTTTATTGGTTATTCATTGAGTTCAGCTAAGAATCAAGTGATACAAAGATTGAGTTTGAATTCAAATA
>JBIPNF010000150.1:0-6323 GCA_044373885.1 Flavobacterium sp.
ATTTTCGATTTTCCGAACATTTCTTTGGTGAAATACAACAAGGTTTGTTTTAAATCGGCAAAGGAAACGTCTTTGTCAATATACAAGCCTTCAACTTGGTGGAAAATACAGTGAGAACGCGACGAAACGGCTTCATTTCGGAAAACTCTTCCTGGTGAAATCGTTCGAATTGGCGGTTTGTTATTTTCCATATACCGAACTTGTACGGATGAGGTGTGTGTTCGTAGTAAAATATCGGGATTGGTTTGTATAAAAAAAGTGTCCTGCATGTCTCTCGCTGGATGGTATTCTGGCAAGTTTAATGCGGTGAAATTATGCCAATCGTCTTCGATTTCTGGCCCTTCAGAAACATTGAATCCGATGGTAGAAAAGATGTCGATAATTTGGTTTTTAACCAATGAAATTGGATGACGAGAACCGATAACCAAAGGTTCAGACGGTCGTGTTAAATCGCCATAAAACCCTTTGATTTCTATTTTGCTTTCAAGTGCTTCTTGGATTGTTTTTATCTTTTCTTCGGCCGTAGTTTTCAGTAAATTGATTACTTGGCCAAACTCCTTTTTTTGGTCGTTTGGCACCAATTTAAAAGCAGCAAAAAAATCGTTTAAAAGTCCTTTTTTACCTAAGAATTTGATGCGAAAAACTTCTAATTCGGCTGCGTCTTGAGTTTGAAAAGCTTGTGCTTCACCAATATATTCTTTTATCTTATCTGTCATTTTCATTCAATAATTGAGGTGCAAATTTAAGTAAAAAGTTGTAAGTTGTAAGTTGTATATTATAAGTTTTTCAAGTAAATCGACAAACTTTAATCAATAAGTTCTTTTTCAAGAAAATAATTCACAATAGCTTCTTTCATCAAAACGGATTGTTCTCCAGCTTTTAAAGGCGGTAATTCCTCTTTTACTTTGTAATGAGGCCAACCGTCAACATCTACATAATCAAATTCATAATACCCGTAAGGTTCTAATAATCTGCAAATTGCAATGTGCATCAGGTTTAGTTTTTCGTCTTTTTTGTAGGCTTGGTGAATTTTCCCCAATTCCTGAACGCCAATTAAATAAATTATGGCATCTAAATCTAAATCTTCGCCTTGCGAAAATTGATTGGAAAGTATGTTTACAAGCTGTTCCCAGCGTTCTTTGAGTTGTATATCTCTTGACATTCTTATTAATTATGAATTATGAGTGATAAATTATGAGTTCTGAAATCTGAAATTATTTCGGTAAAGATACCAACATAATTCTTTTATCTTTGCTTTTTTATCTTTGCTCTTAATTCTTTGCTCTTAATTATTTTTATATGAGTTATTTAGATATTTTTCTTGGTGTTTTATTAATTTATGGATTTGTCCGTGGCATTTGGAATGGTTTTTTCATAGAATTGGCTTCATTTGTTTCACTTCTTATTGGAATTTATGTGGCGATAAAATTCTCGTATTTAATGAAAACATACGTTGGAACTCACGTTTCTTGGAATCCAAAAACCATCCAAATTGTAGCTTTTATTATCACTTTTATAATGGTCGTAATTGGAATTTCATTATTGGCAAAATTCCTAACCAAGATGGCAAATTTTGCCAGTTTAGGAATTGTAAATAAAGTTACAGGCGGTGTTTTTGGACTTTTAAAAACAATTTTAATATTAAGTATTTCCTTGAATTTTTTCCAAAAAATAAATGTGAATTACACTTTTGCAGAGAAAGCTACCATTGATAAATCCTTGTTTTATAATCCAATTCAAAAAATAGCTGCACTAATTTATCCATCTTTAGAAGAATGGTACAAGGAAATTAAGGTGAAAAGTTATAAATAAACGCTTCTTTAAATACGAAATTATTACTTATAACATCTTAATAATTTATATTAAATACTACATATTAGTTATTTATCAAAAAAAATTTGATTTTTGATCACTGTTTTTGGAGCTATTAAATGCTTTGTCTTAACCCCAAAAAAGGCAGAAATTTTTTCAATGTAACAAGCCCAAGAATGACTGTCTCCATTTTCAATTCTAGAATAAGCAGATTGTGAAATATTTAAATATTCTGCGACTGCTTCTTGAGATACTCCTTTGTTTTTTCGAAGGGCTTTTATTTGTTTTCCTATGGCTTCTTTCATATTTTATATTTTGGCGGTTAAAAAAAGTAAATGTAATAAATTATATTGATTACTTTTATGCGAAAATAGGGTAAAATTACCCGATTATCGCATAAGACTTCTTTCAAATAGTAGGTACGTTTGTAAAACAAATTTATAGTTGGTAGAAAATTTAGACAGACGTAGCCCAAAAAAACACTTGAAAAACTTTGATTTATTCAAGAAAAAAAGGATTTATTATTTAATAATACTGGATATGATTTTCGCTAGCAGGGAAAATAAGCCGAACAGATACCAAAAAACAATAGTAGGCAAAATTTAAATATAATCTTATGCTATTAATTAAAAATCAAATGACCCAAAAAAAGTATTTAATGGTTGCTTTATTTACTATTTCAATTTTTGCGACAGACTTATATACAAGTCCATCAAGTTCGGAAAACGTATCGTATGCTTTATTTCTAGGATGCGGAATTAAGGATAAAAACGGACCATGCAATGATTTAGGATACAGAGTCGTTGAACACTCCGTAAGAATATTTGGGCTTCAAGTTGGAGACTCTTGGACTACAGAAGAGAAATGTTAAAATAAGATTTAGTTAATGAATAGATAGTAGAATATAGAAAGTTCTACTATCTGTTTTAAAATGTCAATTATGAAAATTAGAGTTTATATTTTATTAGTAGTTATTGTAAGTCCACTAACTCTATTTTGTCAAAGTACGTTTAGATTATTAGATATTGAAACTAATAAATCAATTCCATTTGCAACAATTTTGAATAAATCTTCATCCAGTTTTACGTTTACTGATAAATTAGGAGAATTTAATCTTCCTATTAAATCATTAGATTCATTAATAATTACGCACGTTAGCTATGTTACTAAAAAAATATTAATTGACAATTCTATAGAACACAATATCTATTTGAAAGAGAAATTAAACGACCTTAATGAAGTTATTATAAAAAAAAATGTTCCAACTCAAATTGAACTAAATAATGATAAGACATTTTATGGTTTGAGTTTAGATCGAGAATATGCAATTTTTATTAATGGAGGGTCAGAACTGAATGGAAAAATATTAAACGAAATTATTTTACCGATTAAAAACAAAAAAAATTATAGCACTGATGGAATACTAGAAATTTCGATAGTTTCAGCGGATATAAATAATAATTTAACAGACAATTTAATCATTGACCCTATCTATTTCGAAACTAATTTATTAAAAGAAAATATTAGTTTCAAAATACCTAAAAACAAGATTTTGTATTTTGAAAATAATTACTTTATAGTTTTTAAAAGAATAGCTGCTAATAAAGTATATAATAAGAAAAGTTTAAATACGAGCGTAAATCCATTTATAGAAGTCATTAAATCGGTTAGTGAAAAAAAAATATATGTCAAAGACACCTATAATAACAGATGGGTTGAAATAACAAAAAAAAATTACCCATTTGTGCCTTTATTTAACTTAAAATTTATTTATGAAAACTAAATAATCTTCTACCAATACTAGTTTTGCTATATAGCGGTTTTGAGCTTAATTTAAAGTTTTTGGCTCGTCTTTGAAGCTTTTTACAAAACTAGAAAGTAAAGATTATTAGCGATTACTGGACGAATTATTAAATTGGAATTCTATTTACTTCAATCTCTTAATTGCACTGTTTTCAATCCAACCTTCATTACCGTCAGTAAGTTGAATTTTGTCCCAATTGTCTAAGCTTTCAATCACATAAACTTTCGTTCCTTCGTGTAAAACAAAAACATCCGTAGCGCTATTTTTAGGCTCACTTTTTACAGATATAATTTCAGAAAATACAATGGCTGGCTGGTCTTTATTGTATTGATTTTTTTCGAAAATAGCCGAAGAAACGCTTACCAATAAGAGCAACATTACAAAGAACATTCCAAAGAAGAATAATCTTTTTGAAACGGTAATCTGTGAGAAATAATAACCAACAAAAAATAATAAAAACACTATTGATAATCCAACGGCAATTCCTCCCCAAGTATTGTAATGAAAGGTGTTAGTGAAATCTTGAATGAGTTTATTGAATCCTACTTTTTCAACTGTTTTTATGTCGTCAATTTGTAGTTTTTGAGCAAATTTAAGGTTGTTTTGAATTTCAATATCGGTTGGATTCAACAACAATGCTTTTTCATAATTGTAAATTGCAGGCGCTACTTTATTCAATTTATAATAGCAATTTCCAATATTAAAATACAATTCTGCGGATTGCTTTTTCGTTCTAAAAACACTTTCATAAGCCGTAATTGCTTCTTGATATTTCCCTTTTTGATACAATGCATTCCCATTTTCAAAGCCATTTTGAGCAAAGAAAACTTGCGTTGTAAGTAATACGATATAAAGTAAATTTTTCATAATTATTTAACCACTAAGGGCACTAAGTTTCACAAAGAACTGGATTATTTAAAGAGTTCCGTTTACTACTCTTCGAACGCCTTCTTTTAATAATCTTACATTGAAATTAATTAATAAGCCTAATTTGCAATTCGATAATTTCAAATAAGTTAGTAATTGAGCTAGGTGAACATCGTTTAACTCAACCACCGATTTTATTTCAATTATAAACTTATCTTCTACGATAATGTCTATTCTATAACCCACATCCAGCTTCACATCTTCATAAATCAAAGGCAGTGCTTTTTGCTTTTCAACAATTAAATTTAATTTTTTTAATTCATAAAAAAGGCATTCTTCATAAGCACTTTCAAGTAATCCAGGACCAAGACTTCTATGGACTTTGAGTGCACTTTCAAATACTATTTTTGATATTTCGTTCTCAGTCATTTTATTTTTTTAAAAAATCTTTGTGCCCCTTGTTCAAACTTTGTGCCCTTTGTGGTTAAAATTTAAACTATCTGCTTTTCCAATTCAGAAATAATCGCAACCGCTTTGTCATAATCTTGTTGAATTGCGGTACTTGATGATGGTGCATATCTCGCAAATTCACAGTTTTCTGTTAGATTTATAAAAGATGTAATCGCGTTAGGATTGGCTTTTCGTTCCAATAAAATTTCACTGATTTTCTCCTTGCTCATTTCGGAAGTTTCAATGTTGATTTTGGCTTTCAAGAAATTGTGCATCGCTTTTTCTAATGCAATATAAAACGGTTCTTTGTTTCCAATTTCTTTTTGTGCTTCCGACAAATATTTCTTGGCCAATTTGTTCGATAATTTGATTTTATTTCCCGCAACATCACCATCAATTGCTTCTTTTTTCTTCTTAAAAAGAACAATTACGGGAATACATAAAAACGGTAAAAACAACAAGGTATAAAACAGTGTAGAACCATAAAAATCATTGTGTTTCATCGAAGTCAACTCGGTTTTCAATTTAATAAATTTAAATTGTGCCGAACTCAAAATCGCTTTTTTAGTATCTCCAGGAGTTGCTGCAACAACATTATCTGCTGCCATCGGTCCTTCCAGAACATTAATCATAATTTCAGGCGAAGTGATGGTTTTGTAACTTTGAGAACCCAAATCAAAATACGTAAAAATCATCGGTTTGATTGGATATTTCCCTTTGTATTGTGGAATTATAGCGTATTTATCCGAGATTTTCCCCGTCATTCCAGAAAGTGGCGTCGAAACTTGTTCGTTGTGAACTGGATCATACATTTCTAAAGCGGTTGGAACGATTGGTTTTGGTAAAGTAAACAATTTCAAATTTCCAGTTCCCGAAACACTCACGTCCAAATCAAGGCTTTCTCCCGATTTTAAATTTGTTTTTGAAGGAATTACTTTAAATGCAAATCGACCAACAGCTCCAGAAAAATCAGCAGGTTTCCCAGATTCTGGTAGCGCTTTCACACTTATGGTTTTTGCACCCGCAGAAACGCGTTTGTGGTCTTCCACCAAAAGTACTTGGCCAAAAATATTTCTTCTGTTGGATGGCAGCTGCACATCAACATCCAAAGAAAGCGGTTCGATTACTAATTTTCCTGATTTTTGAGGATATAAAACTGTTTTTCGAAGGGTTACAAAACGATATTTCTCACCTTTATATCTTCCTTCTTCTGCAACTAATTGTTTGATATCAATGTTCTGACTCCAAAAATCATTGTATTTCGGTTTGTCCAATTCACGCCAATTGGTAATTCCAATATTATAACTGAAATAAATTTTATAAACCACCGTAATTGGTTCGTTTATATATGGATTTGTCTTAGAAATTTCAGCAACTAAATGCAACGATT
>JBIPNF010000151.1:0-6273 GCA_044373885.1 Flavobacterium sp.
GTTCGAAACACCCTAGCCCAGATTGAAGCGAAAAGCCCGCAGTGAAAAAAGTAGTTTTTATTGGCAAAAAAGAGCGACCGAAGGAAGCTCCTTTTTTGGCTTAGAAAAACTACTTTTTGAATGAGGACTTGTAGCGGAAAGCTGGAAATAGCTTCGGAAAATAAAAAAAGTTGCGAAAGAATGTCTTTCGCAACCTAAAATTATAGAGCTGAAATTATTTATTCTTTCTCGTACCGTTCCATTTCACGGTCATAGAATTCATTGGCAAGAACAATCAAACCTTCCATTTCTGCATTTAATTCGGCTTCATCTAAATCTTCGGCCTCTTCTATAAATTCTACCTCATCGTCTTTTAGATTGATGATAAATCTAGGGTAATCAAGGTGAATAATGAAAATATCTTCGGGAAAATCGGTATTGTCGCCAAGTAAAAATTTAGGTAATTCCATAGTTTATTTTTATTATAGATTTTATTTGTCGGACAAAATAACGGGTGCACTTCCTTTTCCATTCATAAAAATGATTTTGGTATTTGGGGAAGCCGCCAATTCTTTTTGTGCTTTTATTTGTTCGTATTGCAACTGTTTGTCGGTTAATCCCATGGAAATAATTCGTTGATAATCAGCAATACCTTGCGCTTCTACTCTTTTACGTTCTGCTTCTTGTTTTTCTTTTTGAAGTACGAATGTCATTTTTTGCGCATCTTGTTCGGCGTTGATTTTACTTTCGATTGACAATTTTACAGAATTTGGCAAGTTGATATTTCTAATTAGCAATTGCTCTAATATTAGTCCTCTTTTCTTGAAATCGTCTTCAATACTTTTGAAAATTCGTTGTTGGAATTCGTTTCTTTTCGTAGAATATAATGCTACTGCATCGTAATAAACAGCGTTGTCACGTATACGGGTTCTGGTTACAGGCCGAACGATTTTATCAGAAAAATTTACTCCAATTTGCTTGAAAATTTTAGGAGCATCTGATGGAGAAATACGATATAAAACTGTTAAATCAATTACCACTTCCAATCCATCGTTTGACAAAACTCGAATGGCATCATCACCATCTTGAGCACCTTCTGCATGAACCGCTGACATGGTATAATTTTGTGTTTGGATATCAAAATCAGTAATATCTAATAAGGGATTTATGATATGCAAACCGCTTTCTAAAATATCGGGCTGTACGTTTCCATAAAGCGATTGTACACCAACTTTTCCGGCGTCAATTTGTTTGAACATGGATGAAAATAACCCGATTGCAATAACAAAAATGCCTCCGATTTTTAAAAAACCTGAGAATTTTGTAAACGGCGAAGCATTGTTTTTTAGGGTTGAACCTATTAAAAACAAAATAATTCCAATAATTACTGAGAAAATTACCATTATTTTAAAATTTAATTACAAGTTTTTAAGAACTTGTTTGTTTGTTAATTTATGAAAGCGAATATACAAAAATAATGCTGCGGTTGTTAGGCCTGCCAAAAGCCCTATCCAAATGCCTATAGCGCCCAATTCTGTGTGTTTTCCAAGGTAATAAGAAATTGGGAAACCAACAACCCAATAGGCGACAAAAGTTATATACATTGGTACTTGAACGTCCTGCAAACCCCGTAATGCGCCTAAAACAACTACTTGGACACCATCGGAAATTTGAAAAACAGCAGCTACTAAAAGCAATTTTGAAGCGATTAAAATAACCTCTTTATTTTCAATAACCTGGGAAACATTGTCCATGTTTAAAAATAAATGAGGCAAGAAATTATTTAGAATGACAAATAAAATACCAAAAATAGTTTCAACAATAATTGCTAGTAGAAATACAGATCTCGCTACGATGATTAATTTTTTGTAATCCATGAGGCCTTTTTGATTTCCTACACGTATAGTTGCAGCAACGCTGAGTCCCATTGCAAACATGAAAGTAGTTGTAGCCAATGTTAATGCTATTTGATTTGCGGCTTGAGTGGTTTTACCGATTGAACCTGAAAGCCAAATTGCCGCTGTAAATAGGGCGACTTCAAAGAGCATTTGCATAGCGGAAGGAATTCCTAATTTTGTAATTTTTTTTAGCATTGTTTTCTTAATTTCTTTAAAACTGAAATTTTTGAAGTAAGGTTTAAGATGGACATTACTACGCATAATAAAATGCATGAAAACCACCATCATAATTCTAGAAATAACGGTTCCCAATGCAGCTCCTAAAATTCCTAATTTCGGAAAAATCCAAATACCGTAAATCAACATATAATTGAAGAAAATGTGAACAATGTTAGCCAATAAAATAGCATACATTGAATATTTAGTTCTCGATAATCCGTCTGCAAACTGTTTGTATCCTTGGAAAATAATCACAGGGATTAGAGAAAATGCTACCCAATCAATATAAGGAGCTGCCAAATCGACTACTTCCTTTGGCTGGTGCATAAAGAGCATTATTGGCTTAGCCAAAACAATTAAAATAAATAAAACTACGCCTAAAACAGTGCAAGTCAACAAACCATGATGGAAAACGGAGCGAATTTTCTTGTCGTCTTTTTCTGCATCGGCTTCAGAAACAAGGGGTGTTATTGCGGTTGAAAATCCAATCCCGATTGACATTCCAATAAAAACAAAACTACTTCCTAATGATACGGCGGCCAATTCAGTAGAACCGAGATTTCCAACCATAATATTATCGACAATTGCAATTAGGGTGTGACCCAACATACCCAGAATAACTGGATATGCCAATTTTAGATTATACGAAAATTCTTTTGTGTATTGTGATAAATTCAATTTATATGTTTTTAAAGCAAGCAAAGATAACTGAATTTGATTTGTAATACTTATCTACAAACTGAATTACTTTCTTTGATATTATTGGACTATTTTTCAATTTCTCGTAAATTCTCCATTTTTTTATGCGCTAAGAAACCTGTAATATCTTCGAAATGTTCTTTCACACGTTTGTTTCCAAATTCAAAAACTTTCGTTGCTAGACCATCAAGAAAATCTCTATCGTGAGAAACCAGAATTAGAGTACCATCAAAATCACGTAAGGCATCTTTAATAATGTCTTTGGTTTTCATGTCTAAATGATTCGAAGGCTCATCTAGAATTAATAAATTTACTGGTTCTAATAATAGTTTTATCATTGCCAAACGGGTTTTCTCACCACCAGAAAGTACTTTTACTTTTTTGGTGACATCATCGCCATGAAACATAAAAGCACCTAAAATATCTTTGATTTTAGTTCGTACATCACCAACAGCAATATCGTCGATTGTTTCAAAAATAGTGGCATTTTCATCTAATAATGCAGCTTGATTTTGAGCGAAGTAACCAATTTGAGCATTATGACCGATTTCTAAACTTCCACTATTGATTTCGATTTGTTTCATAATGGCTTTTATCATTGTAGATTTTCCTTCCCCATTTTTACCAACAAAAGCAACTTTTTGACCTCTTTCGATAACCATATTGGCATTTTCAAAAACAACATGATTGCCATACGATTTAGACAACTCTTTAACAATTACTGGATATTGACCGGAACGTGCGGCAGGGGGAAATTTTAATTTCAATGCTGAAGTATCCACCTCATCAACCTGAACGATTACAAGTTTTTCCAACATTTTTACACGCGACTGAACGGCATCGGTTTTAGAAAACGTACCTTTAAATCGGTCAATAAAAGTTCTGTTATCAGCAATCATTCGCTGTTGCTCGTCATATGCTTTTTGTTGGTGAACCCGTCTGTCTTTTCTAAGTTCCAAATAATGAGAATATTTGGCTTTATAATCATAAATTCTTCCCATTGTAACTTCAATGGTTCGATTGGTAATATTGTCAACAAAAGCCCTGTCATGAGAAATTACAACAACAGCTTTAGCAGAATTTATCAAGAAATCCTCTAGCCATTGAATACTCTCAATATCCATGTGATTCGTTGGTTCATCTAATAAAATCAAGTCTGGTTTTTGCAAAAGAATTTTAGCTAATTCGATTCTCATTCGCCATCCACCCGAAAATTCTGATGTTTGACGCGTAAAATCTTCCCGAACAAAACCTAATCCAATAAGAATCTTTTCCACTTCGGCTTCGTAATTCACCTCTTCGATGGCATAAAATTTCTCACTTAAATCGGAAACCCTTTCAATCAATTTCATGTAGGCATCACTTTCGTAATCCGTACGAACCGTTAATTGTTCATTGATTTCGTCAATTTCGGCCTTCATAGAAAAAATTTCGCCAAAAGCTTTGGAAGTTTCCTCAACAACTGTTGCTCCATCAGTTGTTAATAAATGCTGTGGCAAATAGGCGATAATAGCTTCTTTGGGAGCAGAAATGTTTCCCGTAGAAGGTTTGCTTTGTCCAGAAATTATTTTTAATAAGGTAGATTTTCCGGCTCCATTTTTACCCATAAGGGCAATTTTATCATTTTCATTAATTGCGAAAGAAACATCGCTAAATAGTGTAGTTCCTCCAAATTGAACGGAGATATCGTTAACTGTAATCATTTTAGAATTTAGACTTAAAAGAAAAATAAATTTTCTGGATTTTTATGGCGCAAAGATAATTTAAAAAGAGAGATTGGCAATTGAAAAAGTGAAACTGTTGTAATTAGTTAAATACTCATTCTAAAATCTTCAATTACTTGATTGGCCTTACCAAAATCAACCTCTTGAATAAAGACTTCAACAGCCAAATCTGTATTTCCGAATCCTGCTAAACGTGCGGATTGAATGTTATTTTTCAATACCGTATTTACTCCAATTGCTTCGATTTTTTGTTGGAGGGCTTGTGCTAAAATTTCACTTCCCGAAAATATTTTCATTAATCCCATACTACGTTATTGTTTTGTTTTAAAAGGGTAAATATGCCTAAATTAAATTGATTATCGTTTAAAATTTGAAATTAAAATCAATACATGAAATATTGTTTTGATTTGTTATTCAATTTCATTGTCAATTTAAGAAGCAATTTTGAATATAAAGAGAAAAAAAAAGCAGTTGAGTTTAGGAATCAACTTATTTATTTTTTTCTGCTTTTAATCCAATTGTAAAATTCTCTAAATAAAGTAAAAATAACAACCGTAAAAATTATTATTAAAAAAACAATTAAAATTACTTTAATAAAGGGTACAAAAGAATCATTTCCCATAATTAACAATTTATTGATTAATAACCAAATTTAATAATTTTTAGTTTATAATTAAAAAAAAAAATGTTGTTTTAAAATCAATATAACAAATGTTGTTTTGATTTGTTTTTCCAGCCTACTTGGTTTTCATATTCTACAAAGAATATTTTTAAATCGGCTTGGTTTTCGTATTTCACAAAATAGATTTTCTTTTTGGCTTGGTTAACATATTTAGTGAAAAACCACTTACCATTATTTTGACCCGCTTGGTTTTCATACTTCACTTTATACACTTTTAAATCTGCTTGGTTTTCATAATCCACAACGAATACTTTTACGTCGGCTTGATTTTCATATTCTACAGAAAAAACCTTTTGTGCTTTGCAAACAGAAGTGGATGAAAATACTACAATTAGTATCCAAATTAAATTTTTCATTTTGCTTTTTTTTTAATATTAATAGTCACATTTAAATACAAATATTCTATTCTTTCAATACACTAATTTCATTGAAATTGAATTGAAAATCACGTTCGTTTCTGAACCATAAATTACCTTCAAATACTTCTAATTGACATTCAAAATTATTAGTGTACAAAGCGCCCGTTCCGAGTCCTTGTGGCAAAGTATTTTGTTGTAAAAAAGTCCATTGTGCAATTGCATTTAAACCGATATTACTTTCTAAAGCAGAGGTAATCCACCATCTAATTTCAAGCTTTTCAGCCAATACAATCCATTCTTTTGTACCACGAAAACCACCTACAAAACTGGGCTTTAAAATGATATATTGCGGCTTGATTTTTAACAATAATTCTTCTTTTTCAGTTATAGAAAACACTCCAATAAGCTCCTCGTCTAATGCAATCGGAATTGGTGATGTTTTACATAGTTCTGCCATACTGTCAGTATTGTTTTTTTGTATAGGTTGCTCTATGCTATGTAATTTAAATCCAGCTAATTGATTTAATTTATTTAAAGCTAAACTTGTATTAAAAGCACCATTTGCATCGACCCTAATTTCGATTTGCTCGGGCGTGAAATGTTGGCGTATAAACTCTAATAATTGTAATTCTTCCTCGAAATCTATGGCTCCGATTTTCAATTTTATACAGTGAAATCCTTCCGCTAATTTTTCCTCTATTTGTTGCTTCATA
>JBIPNF010000018.1:0-20220 GCA_044373885.1 Flavobacterium sp.
GAAATCGCAGAAAGCAAAACAGCTTTAGAAAACTACATTGCGATATTGCCTAACAAATCAGAAATTAAAAAAGGATTAGAAAACCTTCTAGAAAACGGATTTGAATTTAAAGAAAATGTAAAGCATTATATTGAAAATAATCTTTATCCCGGAGATATAGATGTCAATATTATGACCAAATTAGATAAAGATAATTTTGATAAAGACGAACAGTTGCCTATTGAATTCAACGATGCTCATGCGGCACTTCGAGGATTTGTAAATAGTAATTTAGAGTCTTCGGTAGTTCTTTCGGCTGGAATGAACCCGAGATTGTATAGTTATTTTGAAAATTTCACCAGTTTTTTTCCTGATTTAAACAACCATTTGAAAAAGAAAATTACCTTAAAAGTTAGTGATTTTCGATCCGCTATGATTCAAGGGAATTTTCTAGCCAAAAAAGGACTTTGGGTTTCGGAATACAGAATAGAATCGGGCTTGAATTGTGGCGGACACGCTTTTGCAACTGACGGATTTTTACTAGGTCCAATTTTAGAAGAATTTAAATCTAAAAAAGAGCAATTGATTCAATCAGCACATGAATTGATGACAAAAGCGCTTGCACAAAAAGAATTACATGTTCCTGAAAAGCCTTTGAATTTAAAAATAACAGTTCAAGGAGGCGTTGGAACTTCTGAAGAACATGAATTTTTATTAGACCATTATGAAGTAGATTCTGTGGGTTGGGGGACACCATTTTTACTGGTTCCAGAAGCAACATCGGTTGACAAAGCCACACGAGACTTATTGATAAAAGCCAAAGAAGAGGATTTGTTTTTGAGTCATATTTCTCCATTGGGAATTCCTTTTAATACTTTGCGAGGTACTACCAATGAAATGTTCAAGCAAAAAAGAATTGACGAAAGTAAAGCAGGAAGTTCTTGTCCAAAACGGTTTTTAGCACTTACAAAAGAATTAGACGGCAAAGGAATTTGTACCTCTTCAAAAAAATACCAAGACATTAAATTAGCAGAATTAGAAATGCAAAAAGAGGTTCTAACTGCAGAGAATTTTGAAAAAAAGAAATTTAGTATTACCGAAAAAGCGTGTCTTTGCGTAGGTTTGGCCAATGCTTCTTATTTAGAAAATGACATTAAAATAAAGGGACAGGCACAAGGAGTCATCATTTGCCCTGGTCCAAATATGGCCTATTTTGATCAAGAAGTTTCACTTTCAAAAATGGTTCGACATATTTATGGAAATGCAAGTGTGATTCAAAATACACATCGCCCCAATATGTTTGTAAAAGAATTGATAATGTATGTTGACTATTTAAAAAAGGAGATTTCAGATGTTTCAAATGAAATTACAGCCGCCCAAATCAAGAAATTGAGCGCATTCAAAAGCAATTTATTGGATGGGATTTCCTATTATGAAGAATTATTCTTAAATGTAAATTACTTTGAAAAGAGTAAAGCCACTATAAAATATATGCTTCATTTTTATAAAACTGAAATTATTGAAATTGAAATTCCGGTTTTAGAATTGAATAGTTAGAATTATTGTAATAAACCGTTGGGGAGACAGCGTCAAAGAAGTAGTATTAAAACACAGATTTTCACAGATTTTATGTGGGAATTTGTGGTATTATTGCAATTCTTATTGGTTTCCAAACAGGAATTTGATAGATTGAAAAAACTAAAATAAGCCATCAATCTCTGACGCCAATTTAAAATCTTTATCCGTTACTCCGCCTGCATCATGGGTTGTTAAACGGATATTTACTTTAGTATAAACATTAAATATTTCTGGATGGTGGTTCATTTTTTCAGAAATTACTCCCACTTTTACTATAAAGCCAAGTGCTTCGGTAAAATTCTTAAACTGAAATTTTTTCTCAATTCCATCTGCGTTAAAGTGCCAATCGTTTAAATTTGAGAGTATTGGTTCTACTTCAATATCATTATATTTTTTCATTGCTAAACATTTTGATAAAAATAGTTAAAAATCACTGAAAATTTTCCCACATTAACTTTAAATAGTACTTTAGGTGTCTTATAATTTAGTTTAATTTGAATACCACATTAACTTACAAAATCTATTCGTCAACTTCGGAATTCCCTTCAAATTGGGATTCATTTTCTGTAAAAAATATTTTTCTATCCAAGGAATATTTACACATTTTAGAGGTTTCGTCTCCAGAAAACATGAAATGTAATTTTATTGGCTTGTTTCGAGAGGAGGAATTAGTTGGGGTTGCTTTGACACAATTCATCAATTTAAGCGCTGTGAATTCATATGGTGAAAGAGACCATTGTATAAAAACTATAATTCGAAATTTTACTTTTAAAAAATTTAGTTCTAATATTTTAATTGTGGGAAACAACACTTTAACGGGGCAAAACGCCTTTTGTTTTTCTGATAAAGTATTGATTTCGGATGTTTTAATTGCTTTAAACAATGCTGTTCAAGTGCTTAAATTACAAATTCAGAAACAGGGAAATAAAGTACATTTAATCATTTATAAGGATTTCTCTGAAACACAAATTTCGTTCTTTGAACTTCCTAATTTTCATTCTTATTTTAAATTTTCGACGCAACCCAATATGCTTTTTGAGATAAAAAAACATTGGCAATCTTTTGATGATTATACAATTGATTTGACCAAAAAATACCGTGACCAATATAAAAGAGCACGAAAAAAAGCAGACGGAATTACAAAACGGAAATTATCGTTGGAAGATATTGCAAATTACAAAGAAAGAATATTTGAATTGTATATGGATGTTGCCAAAAATGCTCCTTTCAATACTTTTTTCTTACCCGAGAATCATTTTGGGATTTTCAAAAAAGCATTGAAAGAAAAATTTCTTTTTTATGGCTATTTTAATGAAGAAACTTTAATTGGTTTCAATACTTTGATAAAAAACAGCAACGATATTGATACCTATTTTTTGGGTTATGATGAAAAGTGCCAACGAGAGAAAATGCTGTATTTGAATATGCTATATGACATGATTGGCTATTCCATTAATAAAGGATTCAATCGAATTGTATTTGCCAGAACAGCATTAGAAATTAAAAGTTCTGTGGGTGCCAAACCCCAAAAAATGTATGGATTGATGCAACATAGCAATTGGTTTATCAATTTATTTATTGCAAAACTATTTCGTTATTTTGAACCTGAAATGATTTGGACAGAACGTAATCCGTTTAAATAATGCGGTCTTTATTTCTACTTCATTCAATGACAATTAGAATTTAATCGAAACGAATTGCTTTTATCGGGGAAATTTTTGTGATGATGTACGACGGAATTAATAAAATGAGTAAGCAAATTAGTACTGTTCCTAGATTTAGAATCAAAATGTAGCCAAAATCGATATAAACGGGGGCTTGATTAACATAATAATTTTCGGGATCAAGTTTGATTATCCCGAATTTTTGTTGAATTAAGAGTAATCCAATGCCGATTAAATTGCCCCAAAAGAGTCCTTTTGCGATTAAATAGAAGGCGTTATAGAGAAATATTTTTCGGACTGCCCAATTGTTTGCGCCCAAAGCTTTGAGAATTCCTATCATTTTCGTGCGCTCCAAAATGAGTACTAAAAGCGCTACAACCATGTTGATTGTGGCGACTGCAATCATGATAATGAGGATGACAATAATATTAAAATCGAATAATTTGAGCCATTCGAAGATGTAATAATATTTTTCGACAATGGTTTGGGTGTCGAGTGAAGAGCCTGTTTGCTCATAAACTTCCTGTCCTTTCTCTTCAATGGTATTAAAATCGTCCACGAAAACTTCGAAGGCACCGACTTGGTCTGGACTCCATTTATTGATGCGTTGCAAATGTCGAATATCTCCAATTATATAGGACGCGTCGAATTCTTGAAATCCGGAATTAAAAATGCCTGTGATTTTGAAAACGCGTAGATTTGGTTTTTGATTCGTGTCTTCTTTCATAAAAAAAGTGTTGAATCGGTCGCCTACTTTCAGATTTAATCTGTTGGCAAGAAATTCTGAAATAAGAACTTCTTCGTTGAGTTGGTTGTTTAAATTGGGCAATTTACCCGCTACCAAATATTCTTTTAGGTTTTCCCAATGGTAGTCTTTTCCAACACCTTTGAAGATTATTCCTTCGAAAGCGGTTTCGGTTCTTATAATTCCAGCTTTGCTTGCAACTGCCTGAATATGGTTTATTCCCGTTACACTTTTAAATTTTGGATAAAAATCTTGATGGGTAGAAATAGGAGTTATACTGAGTTGCGACTGATTTTTATCATAATTTGTAATGCTGATATGTCCATTGAAAGCCGCTACTTTTTGACGAATTTTTTGTTGCAAACCAATTCCTGTAGCAATGGAAACAATCATCATAATCATACCAATTGCAATTGCTGCAATCGCAATTTTTATAATTGGAGCAGATATACTACTTTTATGGTCTCGTGCAGTGATGAGTCTTTTGGCTATGAAATATTCTAAATTCAATAGTTTTTTTGATTTGATCGCACAAAGTTGGATTACTTCGCTCGAGTCAAAATTACGTTTTTAGAATTTATTTTCAAGTATTTAAAGTTAATTAATTATTTTTTTGAACAAATCAATATGATTCAAAATAGAGATAAAATAGTAATATCACAAACGATTTCAACAAGAAAAAGGCTTCCTTATGTATTTCTTGTTTTGATTTCGCTGTTGATTTTTTCGTGTAAACCTGCACAAAAAGGAATTAGGAATTCGGTTGCAACTAATAAAAGTACCGTTATTAATAGCGAGAAAACAAGTCGGTTTAGCACTGGTGCGGATAATTATAAAGCCTATTTCTCATTATTGGATGGTAAAAAAGTTGGTGTTGTCACCAACCAAACGGGAGTTGTTTTGTATGATTCTATTTACATGCTTCCCGATTCAAATGGGCTTACACACATTGAAGCATACGACAGAAAAAAAAGTCATTTGGTTGATTTTTTAGTAATAAACAAAATCAATATTCAAAAAATATATGCACCAGAGCACGGTTTTCGGGGAACTGCAGATGCTGGAGAACACGTTATTGACGGAAAAGATATCAAAACAGGAATTCCAATTATTTCACTTTATGGCGAAAACAGAAAGCCAAAACCCGAGCAATTAGAAGGAATTGACGTTTTGATTTTTGATTTACAGGATGTCGGCGCCCGTTTTTATACCTATATATCTACGTTGCATTATATCATGGAGGCTTGTGCCGAAAACAACGTTCAGTTGCTTGTTTTAGATCGTCCAAATCCGAATATTTCGAATGTTGACGGTCCTGTTTTAGAAAAAGAATGTACAAGTTTTGTGGGAATGCACCCAATTCCTTTATTGCATGGAATGACCATTGGCGAATATGCACAAATGATAAATGGTGAAAACTGGTTGAAAGATGGCGTTCGATGTGACTTGAAAATAATCGCGTGTGCTGGTTATAATCGTGGAATGAAATACAGTTTGCCTGAAAAGCCATCGCCCAATTTACCAAACGACCAAGCTATAAATTTGTATCCGAGTTTGTGTCTTTTTGAAGGAACAAATGTGAGTGTGGGGCGTGGAACGGAGAAACAATTCCAAATTTACGGTTCGCCGTATTTGCCAAAAGTGGATTTTAGTTTTACTCCAATGCCGAATTTCGGAGCAAAAGAACCTGTGTATAATGGGGTTGAATGTTATGGCGAAGATTTGACTTCTATTCCAAAAATTGATAAATTAGAATTAAAATGGTTGCTAAAAGCCTATAATGAAACGGTTGATAAAACGAAATTTTTTAATCCGTTTTTTACAAAATTAGCAGGTACCAAAAAATTACAGGAACAAATTGAAGCGGGATTGTCGGAAGAGGAGATTCGCGAGAGTTGGGAAAGTGGCTTAAATGATTTCAAAAAAATGAGAAAGCCGTATTTGATTTACTAATAAAAAAAACCTGACTAGATTAAATAGTCAAGTTTTTTGGTTTTTCAACAATCCAAGTTATTGTAAATATTTAATCTTAACTAAAACTTTGATTTCGTAATTTTCTACGGTTTTAAGTTTCCCTGTTTTTCTTCCACTAACACTGGAATAAGTAATCAAAATATCGTATTTAACAGTCTCTATTTTTTGAATAATTTTGTCATCTGAATTGTCATTAAGTTCAAATGCAGAATTTGAATTTATAAAATCATAGATTTTTAAAGGAATATTATCTTGATTTATTTGCAAATCCAAACCATAATTCTGCTTTTTAGTTTTTATAGAAAAAGTCTTTTCGTTAATTTTTGCACATTCAATACAGTCGAATTTAGAGAAATTTGATAATGAAAAAGACAAATCATATCCGTGAATGTTATGTATAGTTTGACTTTCGTTTTCATTAAAATTATAATTAAAATAACCTCCATCCTTTTCATTTTTATCATAGTCAGATCGGTATTGCATCCCAAAAGCATCCATAATTTGAGAAGAATTTGGTGATTTATCTTTTTTCAAAAGAGCGGTTAACTTATTTCCCGTATAGGGAAGTAGCGATTTCACTCCATAATTTTCTTCTAAAAATGAAACAATACTACTCAAATCTTGTTCTTGCTTGAAGTTGAGTTTTTCTTTTTCAGCTAGTTTCATATAAGTTTCAAATCTAGAAAGTTGGCTGTGTTTAGAAATTGAATCGGTACTTTGAGGACCTGCAATTGAAAGCAATCCGAACAAACACATGCTAATTGGTATGAATTTAATTTTAGGTTGTTTTTGAATAATAAAATAGGCAACAACAACGGAAAGCCAAATAGACAATAGCAACACATAATATCTTTCGTGCGTGAACCCGTAAAGATTAACCCGGTATAAAATGGCCCAAAATAGAAGCCCTAAAAGCGGCACTAATAAAAAATAAAACCAACGGCTGAAAGTGCGCATCCAAAGATTACCTGTTTCTTTTGCAATAGGATGAATCAGTAGAAAAGATAGTATTCCAAAAATAGCAAAAATCAAAACTAAGTAAGAAACCCATCCAACCGGTAAAGATAAAGTAGCTACTATTTTAACTTCATAGCTAATAAGAATAACCAAATAGAGACTTATCAAAGGCATTAACACATATTGAGTAAAGTTTTTAAGCCCTTTTGGATAACTTAATTTTAATGGTGAATCGACATTATTAGTTTCTGGAACACCCGCCAAAAAGAAAATGGTATTGAATACACCCGAAATAATTACGAATAAATCGCCATAAATTTCATCGTAAAATTCTACATTAAACAATTTTGTAATAGCTGTGATTGCAAGTGCTAAACCTACATACAATACTGAACTGTATATTCCGGCGGTAATAATTCTAATAAAAAGTTGTTTGTTGAATTCCCAGAATTCTTCTTGATTGTATTTTTTTGGAATAAATCCTGCAAATGAAACGAGCAAGTGCAACGAAATGCTTAGCACAAACAATTGAAGGCCTTCTATAAAGGTAATTTTTTCAGATAAGTTGAAGACAAATGCTATAATTAATCCGCCAAGTATAAAACTTGTTAAAAGGCGAATCCATTCTTTGGTTTTTTTGGATTCAAAATACAAACTTAAAGACAGAAATAAAACCAAGCAAAGAGAGCAGCTCGCAATGATTTTGAAATACAGATTTTCAGTACTATCATTTTTTTCATCTATAATCAATAGTCCGTAAATGGAGCCAATAACAGTTATTATAGTTTCTAATGGAAATCTAAAAATTGTTTTTTTGGTTGAATCTAATACGCTTTGTAGAGATGGAAATTTGGCCATAGTTAATTTTTTTACTAAGTAAATAAAATTTTAACTTGCAAGCAAACAAAAACCCCTTTATCTGTTAATACAAATAAAGGGGTTTGAAAAATAGTTATTAGAATTAAGAATCTATAAGCCAAATACTGCTTTTACTTCATCAACGAAATCTAATTTTTCCCAAGTAAATAATTCCACGGTTACCGTTTTTTCGATTCCACCTGGTGCTTTGAATGTTTTTGTTACGGTTTCAGGAGTTCTTCCCATGTGCCCGTAAGCAGCAGTTTCACTGTATATTGGATTTCTCAATTTTAGACGTTGCTCGATAAAATAGGGACGCATATCAAAAATAGCTTCAACTTTCTTTGCGATTTCACCATTGGTCAAATTCACTTTTGAAGTTCCGTAGGTTTCAATGAAAATCCCCATTGGTTTAGCTACTCCAATTGCATACGAAACTTGCACTAAAATTTCATCTGCAACACCAGCTGCAACTAAATTTTTAGCAATGTGACGTGTTGCATAAGCCGCACTTCTATCCACTTTACTTGGGTCTTTTCCAGAAAAAGCTCCACCTCCGTGTGCTCCTTTTCCACCGTACGTATCCACAATAATTTTTCTACCTGTTAATCCAGTATCTCCGTGAGGCCCTCCAATTACGAATTTCCCTGTTGGATTAATATGGTAAGTAATTTTATCGTTGAATAAATGAGCATATTTTGGATTGTTTTTTATGATTCTTGGAATTAATATACCAACCAAATCAGATTTAATTTTCGCTAACATTGTAGCTTCTTCATCAAAATCGTCGTGTTGCGTAGAAATTACAATTGCATCAATACGAACGGGTTTATTCTCATCGTTATATTCTAATGTAACTTGGGATTTTGCATCGGGACGCAAATAGGTAATCTCACTATTTTCACGACGTAATACCGCTAATTCTTGTAATAATTTGTGTGATAAATCAAGAGCCAACGGCATGAAATTTTCGGTTTCATTCGTTGCGTAACCAAACATCATTCCTTGGTCACCGGCACCTTGTTCTTCTTTATTAGCACGGTCAACACCTTGATTGATATCGCCAGATTGCTCGTGAATCGCTGAAAGAACACCACAAGAATTGGCTTCAAACATGTATTCACTTTTTGTATATCCAATTTTTCTGATTACCTCACGGGCAATTTGTTGCACGTCAAGATAGGTTTCCGATTTTACTTCACCAGCAAGGATTACTTGACCCGTTGTTACTAAGGTTTCGCAAGCTACCTTTGATTCAGGGTCAAAAGCCAAAAAATTATCAATTAGTGCATCTGAAATTTGATCTGCAATTTTATCAGGATGTCCCTCACTCACAGATTCTGACGTAAATAAATAAGCCATAACAATTAGTTTTTTTAATTAAGCGAGAAAAAAAAGGATTGCGGGAATGATAAAGGAGATTGTTTCTGCTTTAGCATTTTTTTAACGAGGTTGCAATCAGTTCAAATTTTTCCTCTAATTTTAGATTGCAAATATAGGAAACAGAATTGAATTGCAAATTAAAGTTGTAGAATTTATTTATAAAAAATAATTTTAATAAAAATAAACACTTATAGCGGCAATTTCTTTTTCATTTCTTCAATAATATTAAATGCCGCTGGACAAATGGCAACATTTTTCAAAGTTAAATCTGAAATTTGTTGGAATTTTTTTCGGTCCGTATGGGGAAATTCTCTACATGCTTTTGGGCGTACATCATAAATCATACATGCATTTTCATGGTCCAAAAACGTACATGGAACGCTTTGCAAAACATAATCTTTATCATCATCTATTTGTAAATACTGGTCGATAAATTGCTGTGGTTTTTGTCGTAAATACTTGGAAACCCTTTCTATATCTGCCAATGTAAAAAGGGGTCCAGTAGTTTTGCAACAATTGGCGCATTTCAAACAATCGGTTTTTTTGAATTCGGCGTTGTGCAAATCCTGCATTACGTAATCTAAATTCTTGGGCGTTTTCTTTTTTAGCTTATCGAAATACTTTTTATTTTCGATATGCTTATCTTTGGCCTCTTTAGGAAGTGCGTTTAGAATTTGTTTCAAGTTTAAAGTTTAAAGTTGGAGCCACAAAAGTAACAAACTTGAGACCTGAAACCTTAAACTTTAAACAAAAAAATGAAAGACCTTTTTGGAACCGCCATTCTTGATTTTCAGACCAATAATTTTCCTGAGGATTTGATAACCGAAACTACTATTTCTGAAGAAGATGAAATGTCGGTTGCCTATTTATTTCGGGATTTTTCTAGTATGCCAATTATAGAACAGAAAGCACTTTTACTTGCTAAAGGAAGAGTTTTGGATGTTGGGTGTGGCGCTGGAAGTCATAGTTTGTATTTGCAGAATGAAAAAAAATTGGTGGTTACAGCCATTGATATTTCTAAAAAAGCAATTGAAGCTTGTCAATTAAGAGGTGTTTTTAATGCAAAAGTCGAAGCTGTTTTACAATTTCAATCCGATGAAAAATTTGATACCATTATACTATTGATGAATGGAACGGGAATTTTTGGAAAATTAGAAAATGTTTCCAATTATCTTCAAAAACTAAAATCGTTGTTGGCTGAAAATGGGCAAATCCTAATTGATTCTTCTGATATTATTTATATGTTTGATGAAGATGAAGACGGTGGTAAATGGATTGTAGGTACTGCGTATTATGGAGAATTAGAATTCACTATTACCTATAAAGGCCAAAAAGAAGCGCCTTTTCCTTGGTTGTATTTGGATTATAATACGTTGCAAAATGCGGCTGTTGCCAATGGGTTGCAATGTGAATTAGTTTTGGAAGGTGAACATTATGATTATTTAGCGAGATTGACTTTGTAGAATTTCGATTATCGTGTAGCTTGAATCATGATTGGCAAAGAATATATTACTCTAACAGGCTTTCCATCTTGCCTTGCAGGAGTCCATTTAGGAGATAATTTTAAAACCCTAATTGCTTCTGCTCCGGTTCCATATCCTAAATCTTTAATTACTTTTACATCAACAATACTTCCATCTTTTTCAACAACAAAACTTACAATTACTTTACCCCTAAGTCCTTCAACATCGGGAGTTCTGTAATTTTTAGCTATAAATTCTTGGAACCGTACCAATCCACCAGCAAATTTTGGTTTATTTTCGATTCCGTTTGCCGTTGAAAATAAGTTCTCATCGGTTTTTACTGGTTCTTGCTTTATGGTTTCTTTTACAGTAAAATTAAAAGGCATTTTCATTTTAACCTCAAATGCTTCTCCAGCCCTTTTTGCAGGTTCCCACTTTGGCGCTTTTTGAATTACTCTAATAATTTCTGTTGCTGATTCGATATCTGAAAAATCTATAACTCGAATGTTTTTTATTTCTCCTAAAGGATTTATTGAAAATGAAACGACAATAGTTTCTGATTTAGAAATTTTAGAAAAATTGAATTCTTGATTAACAAATTCATAAAATTTATCTATTCCGCCCCCATTGAACATTGGCTTAATTACATCTGGAGCATTAACATCGTTCGTTTCAGACAAAAGTTCGCTTTCTTGTGAAAAGCTAGCAATTGAAATTAGTAAAAACAGAAACAAGGAGATTTTTTTTATCATTTTATGGAATATTCAAGTATTTATGCGTTTGCAACGAAACACGCCATTTGGGATTGTTCATTACATAATCTACAATTAGCGGAGTCATTTCTTCTTTTTTGCTCCATTCTGGTTGAAGAAATAATATGGCATTTGTGTTTACTTTTTCTGCTTGTTCTTCGGCAAATATAAAGTCGTGCTTGTTATGAATGATTACTTTTAACTCATTGGCATTGTCGTAAACGGTTTGCGTTGGCAATTTATTTTTCTTTGGAGAAAGGCAAATCCAATCCCAAGTTCCAGACAAAGTATAGGCACCAGAAGTTTCAATGTGTACTTTTAGATTTTTCTCTTTTAGTTTTTGTGTTAAAACGGTCATGTCCCACATTAGTGGTTCACCACCAGTTACCACAACAGTTTCAGAATATTTCGATGCATTTTCGACAATTAAATCGGTACTTGTAGGCGGATGTAATTCGGCATTCCAACTTTCTTTTACATCGCACCAATGACAACCTACATCGCAACCCCCAATTCGTATGAAATAGGCCGCTGTTCCTGTATGATATCCTTCGCCTTGAATCGTGTAGAATTCTTCCATTAGCGGAAGCATTAATCCTTTTTCGACAGCTATTTGTGTTTCTTTTTTGAGCATTATTTTATTAAAATAGGTTGCAAAGGTAGTGAAAATAAGATTTTAGAATGTAGAAATTACTATTAAAGATTACAGAATTAATTGGAAATCAAAACGTAATTTTTAGCCCTGATTGTAGCGGAAATCCTTTTTATTTTTTCTTTAAAAATGAAAAGATTGCAGTGGAAAGCGGGAAATAGCTCCCAAAATAAATTAAAATATAACAATTGTTAATCGTTTTGTTACATTTCTTTGTGTAAATTTGCAATTGACTTACAAATAGAGGCTTCGCTTTAGGGCGATGTTCTCGCAAAGACATAAATTATGAAACCAGACTTATTTCAAGCCCCAGATTATTATAATCTTGACGAATTATTGTCGGATGAACACAAATTAGTGCGCGATGCCGCTCGGGAATGGGTGAAGCGTGAGGTTTCGCCAATTATTGAGGACTATGCGCAAAGAGCCGCTTTTCCAACGCAAATCATAAAAGGTTTGGCTGATATTGGTGCTTTTGGGCCTTACATACCAGAAGAATATGGCGGTGCAGGTTTGGACCAAATTTCGTATGGTTTGATAATGCAGGAAATTGAAAGAGGAGATTCTGGTGTTCGTTCAACGGCTTCTGTTCAATCTTCCTTGGTTATGTATCCTATTTGGAAATTTGGAAATGAACAACAACGGTTGAAATATTTGCCAAAATTAGCTTCTGGCGAATTCATGGGTTGTTTTGGTTTGACCGAACCAAATTATGGTTCTGATCCAAGCAGTATGATTTCCAATTATAAAGATATGGGCGACCACTATTTGTTGAATGGTGCTAAAATGTGGATTTCAAATGCTCCATTTGCTGATATTGCCATAGTTTGGGCTAAAAATGAAGAAGGTAGAATTCACGGTTTAATTGTAGAACGTGGAATGGAAGGTTTTACAACTCCTGAAACACACAACAAATGGTCACTTCGCGCATCTTCCACAGGGGAACTGATTTTTGACAATGTGAAAGTTCCAAAAGAAAATTTATTGACAGGCAAAACGGGTCTTGGAGCCCCAATGCAATGTTTGGATTCTGCTCGTTATGGAATCGCTTGGGGCGCTATTGGTGCCGCAATGGATTGTTACGATACGGCGCTGCGCTATGCTAAAGAAAGAATTCAGTTTGACAAACCAATCGCTGGAACGCAATTACAACAAAAGAAATTGGCCGAAATGATAACTGAAATCACCAAGGCACAGTTATTGACTTGGCGGTTGGGCGTTTTAAGAAATGAAGGAAAAGCAACTACTGCTCAAATTTCAATGGCCAAAAGAAATAATGTTGATATGGCAATTCATATTGCTCGTGAAGCACGTCAAATTCTTGGCGGAATGGGAATTACAGGTGAATATTCTATAATGCGTCACATGATGAATTTAGAATCTGTGATTACTTATGAAGGAACGCACGACATCCATTTATTAATTACGGGAATGGATATTACTGGCATTCCGGCCTTTAAATAGTATAAAACATTTATTAAAGTATTGATAAAATTGATAGTAAAAGCTTCTTGGAAACAAGAAGCTTTTTTACTTTTGCACAAAAATTAGCACAATGAATATTGAAACTATAAATAGGAGTATTCAAACTCAAAAAACAGCTTTGTTGCAACATTCGTTGTATCAAAAAGTGCAAACGATTGAAGATTTACAATGCTTTGTTGAAAATCATGTTTATGCGGTTTGGGATTTTATGTCTTTGTTGAAAGCCTTACAATCTAAACTTACCTGTACTACTACGCCTTGGATTGCTTCGAAAAATCCAGAAACTCGGTATTTAATAAATGAAATTGTATTAGCCGAAGAATCTGATTTGACATTAGATGGGACGAGGCAAAGTCATTTTGAAATGTACCTTGAAGCGATGCACTCTTTTGGCGCTTCTACTTTAGAGATCCAAAGTTTTATCGAACATGTAATTGCTACCCAAAACATATTTGTTTCAATAAAACAAAGTACTATTCACCCAAACATTAAAACGTTTTTAGACTTTACTTTCCGAGTTATTGAAGTTGGGAAACCACATGAAATTGCGGCTGCTTTTACTTTTGGTAGAGAAGATTTGATTCCAGCGATGTTTACTGAAATATTAAGAAATTTTCAAGCTAATTTTCCAGAAACCGATTTGATAAAACTAATTTATTATTTTGAAAGACACATCGAATTAGATGCCGATGATCATGGACCAAAAGCCTTACAAATGGTTACAGAACTTTGTGGAAATGATGAAGTGAAATGGAAGGAAGTAGAAGAAATTTCAATCTTAGCTTTAGAAAAACGAATTGGTCTTTGGGACGCTATTGAAGAAAATATATTTAAAAAAGAAACCGAGTTGGTTTAGAATCAATAAAAAAGCGAGAATAATTTCTCGCTTTTTTTATGCTTCAGGAGCTAATTCTATTTCTAGCCCTTCTAAATTTTCAGTGATATGGATTTGACATCCCAAGCGGCTGTTGGGTTTTACGTTGAACGCTTCGGAAAGCATCGCTTCTTCATCATCGCCTTTTTCTGGGATTTCGATGTCGTTTAAAACATAACATTGGCACGAAGCACACATGGCCATTCCGCCACAAATTCCGATGGTTCCTTCTGGAGCTAATTCGTACATACGAACCAATTCCATAATATTGAGGTTCATATCGGTTGGTGCTTGAACTTCATGTACCGTTCCTTCTCGGTCTGTTATTTTAATGAGAATATCTTCAGCCATAATTTATTCTATTGCTTTTACAACTTGTTTTTCTGCTTCTTTTCGGGTTCCATCAAAACCATCAACGCCAGAAACGGTAGTATATTTCAATACGTATTTTTTCCCTGGATTCATTCTTTGATACACGCTTTGAACCATTAAAGTTGCTTCGTGAAATCCGCACAAAATTAGTTTTAATTTTCCAGGATAGGTGTTTACATCACCAATGGCGTATATTCCTGGAATGTTAGTTTGATAATCTAATGCATTATCCACTTTAATAGCATTTTTTTCAATTTCTAATCCCCAATTGGCAATCGGACCTAATTTTGGTGTTAAACCAAAAAGTGGAATAAAATAATCGGTTTCAATGTTTATGGTGTCGCCATTGGTTTCGATATTCACAGATTTGATGTGTTCTGCACCTTTGAAACCAACGATTTCTCCGGGTGTAATTAATTTTATTTTACCTGATGCTTTTAGTTCTTGGACTTTTTCTACAGAATCTAAAGCGCCACGGAATTCATTTCTTCGGTGTACCAAAGTTACACTTGATGCTACATTTGAAAGGAAAATACTCCAATCTAAAGCAGAATCTCCACCTCCAGAAATGACTACTTTTTTATCTCTAAATTTTTCAGGGTCTTTCACAAAATATTCTACGCCACGGTCGTTTTGTTCGTAGAATTCTATGCCTTCAAGGATTGGTTTTCGAGGTTCAAAACTTCCTAATCCACCTGCAATTGCAACAGCATTGGCCTGGTGTTTTGTTCCTTTATTGGTGGTAACAATAAAAGTTCCATCTTCTAATTTGTCGATGGTTTCGGCAACTTCATTAAAGGTAAAACCAGGTTGAAATTGTTTTATTTGCTCCATTAAATTGGTTACCAAATCGCCTGCTAAAATAGTGGGAAATCCGGGAATATCGAAAATGGGTTTTTTAGGATATAATTCTGATAATTGTCCGCCGGGTTGTGGCAAACCATCAATAATGTGACATTTTAATTTTAAAAGCCCTGCTTCAAATACTGCGAAAAGTCCTGTTGGCCCTGCGCCTATAATGAGTATGTCTGTTTTAATCATTTTATAAAAAGTTAAAAGAATTTCAAAGGTACAAAGATTAAAAATAGAATGAATTTAGTATATGATAATTGTCAGTTATCAAAAAGCGTGTTTTGGTATCTGAAGTGCGTGAGGGATTACTTCACTATATATTTATTTTAATCGGTGTTCAGTGAATTTCATTTGAAGCGGATAGCCCACAGACAAGTGGAGCGAAGCGGAACTTGACGATGACTTGCAGCGAAAAGCCAGACCGTATTTGCAAAAACTGACCGTGATTTTAATCAAATGGTTTTTGCAAATAGGGTCACGCCCAAATGCTTTAATTGATATTTATGACCGTTTCAATTTGTGGGGCAAACTTTTTTATGGTTGTTTCCACGCCAATTTTTAGTGTCATTTGATTCACGCTACATCCCACGCAAGCCCCTTCGAGACGGACTTTAACATGTTTTCCGTCCTCGATGGAAATGAGAGAAATATCGCCACCATCGGAATTCAAAAAAGGTCTGATTTCTTCGAGTGCTTTTTCTACGTTTGTTGTTAATTCTTCTATTGTCATAACTTTTTAGGTGTCAATTAGATGGTTTAAACGCTCTAATTATTTATTTTTTACGGCTGAACAACCCGCCATTGTTGTAATTTTTACGGCTTCGGTAGCGGGTAAATTTTCATTTCTGCTCACTACTTCCTGAACTACTTTTCGTGTGATTTCTTCAAATACTTTTTCGGTTACAGAACCCGTTTGCAAGGCTGCTGGACGACCGTAATCGCCTGCTTCGCGAATGGATTGAACGATTGGAACTTCGCCAAGGAAGGGAACATCTAAATCTTCGGCAAGGTTTTTTGCACCTTCTTTTCCAAAGATATAGTATTTATTTTGAGGCAATTCTTCGGGTGTGAAGTACGCCATATTTTCGATTATTCCCAAAACGGGCACATTAATACTTTCCGATGTGAACATGGAAACCCCTTTTTTAGCATCGGCAAGAGCTACGGCTTGTGGTGTGCTTACAACAACAACACCAGTAATTGGCAGTGATTGTACGATGGAAAGGTGAATATCGCCTGTTCCTGGAGGCAAATCGATTAACATAAAATCCAATTCGCCCCAATCGGCATCAAAAATCATTTGGTTTAATGCTTTTGAAGCCATTGGTCCTCGCCAAATAACGGCTTGACTTGGTGCTGTAAAAAATCCGATAGACAAGATTTTTACTTCGTAGCTTTCAACAGGTTTCATTTTTGATTTTCCGTCAACGGTAACTGAAATTGGTTTTTCAGATTCAACGTCGAACATGATTGGCATGGAAGGACCGTAAATATCGGCGTCTAAAATTCCAACTTTGAAACCCATTTTTGCTAATGTTACCGCTAAATTTGCCGTAACCGTTGATTTTCCAACGCCTCCTTTACCAGAAGCAACAGCAATAATATTTCGCATTCCAGGAATGACTTTCCCTTTGATTTCGGAAGCTTCTGGAGTTTCAACTTTAATATTTACTTTGATTTTGGCATCTTTAGAAACCAATTCGTGGATGGTTTTTTTGATGTCGTCTTCGGCTCTTTTTTTGATGTGCATTGCGGGTGTGTGCAACACTAAATCTACGATTATTTCATCGCTAAAAGTTACCACATTTGTGACAGCGCCACTTTCAACCATATTTTTTCCTTCTCCAGCAATAGTTATTGTTTCTAATGCTTTGAGAATGTCTTTTTTATCTAATTTCATATTCGTTTTCTTGATCTAAATTAATCCGAAAATTTAGAGTACAAAGATAGCTTGAAAAGTTTGAAAGTGAAATGAGAATTGGGAAAAGTTTGTTTAAGACATACTTAAAAAAATCAAAGTTTCAATTAACCTATTTTCCATCAATCCAATCGCCGTTATTTTAGTTTATAAAAAGTACCTCTTCCGCTGCCTTCTTGTTCTAAAACGTCTTTTTTAACCAAGTCTTGCAAATCACGTAGGGCGGTATCGGTTGAAGTTTTTACTATTTTTGCATATTTTGATACTTTTAGATTTCCGAAGAACTCATCCAAAAGCAACTGAAGTATTTTATGTTGTCGGGAATTAAAAATGGTGTCTTTATGTGTTTCCCAAAATTGAGCACGAGTTATTGTTTTGGTAATAATTTCATCTGTTTGATCCATCGAGCGATTCAAACACTCTAAAAACCAGAGTAGCCATTTTGTAATATCAAGGTTTCCTTTTTGAGTACTTTCTAAAACATCATAATATTTGTTTCGTTCTGCTTGTATCTGTGCTGACATCGAATAAAAACGTTGTGTGCTTTTATCTGCTCTTGCAAGTAACATATCGGTTATAGCTCGAGCTATTCTGCCGTTTCCGTCTTCAAAAGGGTGTATGGTAACAAACCATAAATGTGCAATTCCAGCCTTTAAAACGGGGTCAAGAAGCAGATCCTTTTCTATCCATTCTAAAAAAAAATTCATTTCACTTGGAACTTTTGAAGAAGAAGGAGCTTCAAAATGTACCGTTTCTTTTCCTATAAACCCAGAAGTAACTTGCATACTATCTTCACGCCAAGCGGCAGTTTTTATTTTATACATTCCGCTGCGTCCATTTGGAAACAAAGCGGCATGCCAATCAAACAACCGATCTTGTGTTAAAAAAACTTCATAGCGTTGAGTTGCATCTAACATCATTTCAACAATGCCTTCAACGTCTCTCTCAGCTGGTAAAGCCCCAGCGATTTCAATTCCTAATTTTCTGGCTATTGAAGAACGCACTTGTTCAGAATTTAACAATTCACCCTCAATCTCACTGGACTTAATTACATCCATTGTGAGTGCCTTAAGCATTGTTTCTTCCTGAACCCTGAACCCAAGTGTTTGCATTTTCCCTAAGATTCTACCTTGACGATGCCGAACTGAACCAAGAATATTGGTTATGCGTTCAGAATCCCAAGTAAATGTTGGCCAATTTTTTTGTTCGTGAATGTACATAATCACCGCTTATTTGCGGTAAAAATAGTTTTTTATTGCCGCGTTACCAAACTTTGCGGTGATTATTTAAGTTAATCACCGCAAAATAGCGGTTATAAATATTTGAGATTACCGCTTTTTACATTTAAAAATGATTGAAATTGGTTTTATCTCTATTTCCCATCAATCCAATCGTTGATTTTCTTTTCTAATAATGCCAATGGCAAAACTCCAGATTCCAATACTTTTTCGTGGAATTTCTTGATTTCAAATTTAGAACCCATTTTAGCTTCCGCTTTTTTACGCAATTCAATGATTTTTAATTGACCGATTTTATAAGACAACGCCTGTCCTGGAATTGCCATATATCGCTCAATTTCCGCAACAATACTTGCTTCACTTTCCGCTTCATTTTCTAACGAATACTGAATCGCTTGCTCTCTTGTCCAGCCTTTTGTGTGCATTCCAGTGTCAACAACCAATCGAATAGCGCGGTGCATTTCGTTGCCCAACATTCCAAAATACTGATACGGATCTTTGTATAATCCTAATTCTTTGCCTAAACTTTCGGTATATAAAGCCCAGCCTTCGCCATAAGCGCCAAACCAATTGAACTTTCTAAAATCAGGCAATTGCTGGTTTTCTTGTTGCAACGAAACTTGAAAATGATGCCCTGGAATTGCTTCGTGCAAAAACAAATCTTCGTCACCATATAGATTATAATTGGCAATATCTGGAATTGGCACATAAAAAATACCTGGGCGAGAACCATCGGCAGCACCTTGAATGTATTCTGCACTTCCCGATTTTTCTCTGAAAGCTTCTGTTCTTCGGATTTCAAATTTAGTTTTGGGTTGCAATGAAAATAGTTTGTCAACATTTGGTTTTATTCGGGCATAAATACTTTCAAAATTAGCTATTACATCTTCTGGTTTTTTGAAAGGCTTCAATTCTTTTTTATTACGAACTTCTTCAAAAAAAGCAAATAAAGTTCCTTTGAATCCTACTTGCGTTTTAACCTTTTCCATTTCAAGTTTCAAACGAGCCACTTCTTTTAATCCTAAAGTATGAATTTCATCGGGCGTCATTTCGGTTGTTGTCCATTGTTTTACGCAAGTTTTATAATATTCTTTTCCGAATGGTAAACTTCCAATTCCGCTTGTAGTTCTTGACACTGGCAAGTATTCGTCTTTTAAAAATTGCGCTATTTTATTAAAACGAGGTGTCAATTTATCATTAATTGCAGCCGTATATTTATCGGTTAAATCCTTTTTTACAGCTTCTGAAAAAGTCGTTGGCATTGTTTTTATGGTTGAATAAAAAAGATTGTCTTCTACTTTTGCAGTAATCATATCTTCAAATTCTGGAATCACTTTTATCGTTAACGCCTTTGGCAAAACAATTCCTTTTGCCATTCCTTTTTTCATATAAACCATCGCCGAATCCATCCAAACGGCATATAAATCTATTCTTTTCAAGAAATTTCTATAGTCTTTTTCAGTTTTAAAAGGTTGC
>JBIPNF010000152.1:0-6167 GCA_044373885.1 Flavobacterium sp.
GTATCAAGATAATTAATAAAAGTGGAGAAGAAATTAAACATTTGTCAGTAAAATATGAAGGAGGGAAAAAAGAAATTTTTAATTTAAATAATAATGAAGAAGCATTTATTTCTATAAATTCTCCAGGTGAAGGTTCTTATATGTTGGTTGCAGTTTTTAAAAATGGCGAAATTGTTAAATCGAAAGAAACATACGTTGAAGCTGGTTATGAAATGACAGAAATTATACATTTAAAGAAAATTGAAACTAAAACTAATTCTATTTTAAGTGACTATCGCTAATACATTAGAAAAATCTTGAATCGCCAATGCACTAGTAAACTAATTTGAAATAACCAGCGGTATTAAAAATCACATAAAAACAATTTATTGTTAAATTTCAATTTAAATTTGGTGGAATGAATTTTAGTTCGGTAGTTTGCATTTCAAATAAGAACAAAATGAAATTTACTATTTGCATGATGTGTTGTATGATGCCGGAATTTTCCGCAGAGATAGCTATTGTGTAATTTTAAATTCTTAAAATATAAATCAATTAAAGCCTCTGCAAAACGCAGAGGCTTTTTTTTACAATAAACTAAAATACTAATAATGAAAAATTCGATTTCAAATAAAATGATGATGTGTGGTATGATGTGCTTCTGCGCACCCCCCAAGCATTGCCAAAAGTGAAAGAGAAACTCTTAATTATAGTTCAAACTATAAGCCCTTTTGGAACCAACCAAAAGGGCTTTTTTTATTTAAATCAAGTAACAATTAAATTTTACAAATAACAATTAAATCAATTCAACATGAGCACACAAAAATTTGCAACAAACGCATTACACGCAGGACACGACGTTTCAAAACACGCAGGAACGAGAGCCGTGCCAATTTATCAAACAACATCCTATGTTTTCAATAACTCGGATCACGCAGCCAATTTATTTGGACTTGCCGAAGCAGGCTTCATTTACACCCGCTTGAACAATCCTACAAACGACATTTTGGAACAACGATTGGCCGCATTAGAAGGCGGAATTGCAGCAGTGGTAAGCGCTTCTGGAACATCGGCAATCGCAACCGCTTTGTTGGTTTTGCTAAAATCAGGCGATCATATTGTGGCTTCCAACAGCTTGTATGGTGGAACTTATAATCTATTGAAAGTAACTTTGCCGCGATTAGGAATCACAACCACATTTGTAGATCCTTCAAATCCTGATAATTTTACGGCTGCTGCCAAAGAAAATACGAGAGTGTTTTTTGCAGAAACTTTAGGAAATCCAAAATTAGACGTACTTGACCTAAAGAAGATTTCGGCTGCTGCCAAAGCCTTCAAAGTGCCTTTTATTGTGGACAACACCGTTCCGTCACCGTATTTATTGAACCCAATTCAATTTGGTGCCAACATTGTAATTCACTCTTTAACGAAATATATTTCTGGAAACGGAACGTCATTGGGAGGAGCTATTATTGATGCGGGAACTTTTGATTGGAGTAGCGGAAAATTCCCAGAATTTACAGAACCATCAGCGGGATATCACGGATTAATTTATCACGAAGCTTTAGGAAATGCAGCGTTTATTGCTAAAGTTAGAATCGAAGGGTTGCGTGATTACGGCGCTGCTTTGAGTCCGTTGAATGCGTTTCAAATTATTCAGGGATTAGAAACGTTGCCAATTAGAGTCCAAAAACACAGCGAAAACGCATTGGCTTTGGCCGAATGGTTGGAAGCGCAAGAAGAAGTGGCTTGGGTGAATTATCCGGGATTAAAATCAAGTAAATATTATGCTTTAGCACAAGAATATTTGCCAAAAGGACAAAACGGAATTGTGACTTTCGGATTAAAAGGAGGTTTTGAAGCCGCTAAAAAAGTGGCCGATCAAACCAAATTATTCTCGTTGGTTGCTAATATTGGAGACACAAAATCATTAATTATTCACCCAACAAGTACCACACACCAACAATTATCTGAAGAGGAACAAATTGCAACGGGAGTGACTAAAGATTTAATTCGTTTGTCGGTGGGAATTGAAGATATTGAAGATTTGAAAGCCGATTTGAAAGCCGTTTTTGAAAACATAAATAAACAAGAATTAGTATAACAAATTTGTTTTGACAAATAAAAAGTAGTTACTTTGTGCCTATAAGTTCAGAAACGTATTGAAATGTTATAAAGAAAGGCGGAGGGATTAGACCCAACGAAGCCTTAGCAACCCTACAAACTTTTGTAGAAGGTGCTGCATTCTACCACTTTTTTAGTGGGAAGATAACAAAAAAGATTCTCCTAGTTTTTTCTAGCTTTTCTTTCTAATATTTCCAGGCACAAGTCAAATAATCATTAAGATTTGAAATTGGAAAAAAAACTAAACCATATTACATTACAGAATTTCACTACCGAAAGTGGTGTTTTTTACGACGTCATAAATTTGAGTTATCAGGTTTTTGGACGCCCTTTAAATTCCGCTCCAGTTGTTTTGGTCAATCATGCACTTACAGGAAACTCGCAAGTGACAGGAAAAAAAGGTTGGTGGAATGATTTAATTGGAAACAATAAAACAATCGACACTACTTTTTATACTGTATTGGCTTTCAACATTCCTGGCAACGGATATGACGCTAACTTTGACACTCTTTTATTAAACTACAAAGATTTTTCGGTCAAAGATTTTTCAGTTCTTTTTTGGGAAGGATTAAAAACCCTAAAAATTGAATCCCTTTTTTCCGTTATTGGAGGAAGTTTGGGAGGTGGAATTGCATGGGAAATGGCAGCTTTGGAACCAACTAAAATAGAGAATCTAATACCAATTGCTACCGATTGGAAAGCTACCGATTGGGTAATTGCCAATGTTTTGGTTCAAGACCAAATTTTAAATAATTCGAAAAATCCAATTGCAGATGCGCGTTTGCATGCCATGCTTTTGTACAGAACGCCACAATCATTGAAATTAAAATTCAACCGGGAAGAAACCGAAATAGCAAACAGTTTTCAAATAGAAAATTGGTTGAATCATCACGGAAAGAAATTACAAAATCGGTTTCATCTTGCTTCCTATAAATTAATGAATCATTTGCTAAAAACAATCGATATTACTAAAAACAGAAGTGACTTTTTGGCTGTTGCCAATTCAATTACGTCCAATATTCACATTATTTCTGTAGATACCGATTTGTTTTTTATACCAAGTGAAAACCGAGAAACATATGAAGAATTGATTCCAACAAAAGAAAATGTATTTTATCACGAAATTAAATCCATTCACGGGCACGATGCTTTTTTGATAGAATTCGAACAATTATCAACTATTATTAGCCCTATTTTCAGCAAATAAATTATGTCAAAAATTAAAATAAATATCGTCCTTTTTGGAATTGGAAATGTCGGAAGCACACTCATAAATCAAGTTTTAGAGAGTCAAAAATTCTTTCTAGAAAAGAAAAATATTGAATTACGCTTCCCTATAATTACAAATTCAACTCTCGCTTTTTTTGAAAAAGATGGGGAAATAAACTCGTGGGAAGCCAACTTTTCAGAATTGGCAATTCCGTATACTATTGAAGATATAATAAACTATACCAAAAGGCAAGGTCTTGAAAATTTAATCGCTGTTGATGCTACGGCCAGTTCCAAGTTGGTAAAATCCTATGCAACATTAATTGAAAATGATTTTCATATTGTGTCAGCCAATAAAATTGCCAACACTTTGAGCTTTGATTTCTATAAAACCCTTAGAGAAAAACTCCTTACCTACGACAAACACTATTTATATGAAACAAATGTTGGTGCAGGTTTGCCAATTATAAACACGGTTCGAGATTTGCACTTTTCGGGAGATACAATCACGAAAATTAAAGGAGTTTTCTCGGGATCACTAAGTTATATTTTTAATAGATTTGCAAATGAAGAGGTCCTTTTTTCGGATATTCTTAGGGATGCTGAAAAATTAGGATATACAGAACCTGATTCTCGCGAAGATTTATCAGGAAACGATGTGGCTCGAAAACTATTGGTTTTGGCGAGGGAAATTGAATTAAATGCGGAATTTTCAGATATTAATATCACATCTTTGTTGCTTCCCAATTTAAATAAAACCCACTCCAAATCGGAATATGCAATACGTAAAAATTTATTTGACGAACCGTATCGCATTGCAAAAATCACACAAACTGAAGGCTATGTGTTACGATATATTGGAGAATTAGACGTTGAAAATAATAAATTAGAGGTGAAATTAGTTTCTGTTCCAAGCAATTCGCCCTTAGGACAATTGAAAGGTGCTGATAGTTTGATTGAAATATATTCTAAATCCTACGGCGAAAATCCAATTGTAATTCAAGGAGCAGGAGCTGGTAAAGAAGTTACAGCACGTGGTGTACTAACAGATATTTTGCGCCTTTCGGAAATAAACACAAAACAACTTGTATGAAAATTACCTTAGAAAGAGTAAACGACAACTACCACTTTGAGTTAAAAAACGAACGTGGACATATTGTAAACGTTGACAATAGAGCTGAATTTGGCGGCGATGATTTAGGCGCAAGCCCAATGGAATTAGTATTAATGGGAGTTGCGGGTTGCAGTGCCATTGATATGATATCGATTTTAAAAAAGCAGCGACAGGAAATCATTTCCTTTAAAGCCGAGGTTGAAGGACTTCGCGTTCCAATTGAAGACGCCAAACCTTTTAAAGAAATTACCGTAGTGTTTCTTTTGGAAGGGCCAATCAGTGAAGAAAAAGCAGCCCGGGCAGCCCAACTTTCATTCGAAAAATATTGTTCGGTTTCTAAAACATTAGAACCAACAGCAAAAGTAAATTATAGTGTGGTTTTGAACGGAAATCCCATCCCCGACCCTTCCCAAAGGGAAGGGAGTCATGATAAATAAAATAAAAATCATTTGTTTAAAGAATTTCGTGTTGTAATACTATTATTCCAACAACTTTAAACATCAAACAATAAGAAAATGAACGAACAAGAATTTGGTTTTGAAACGCAAGCCATCCGCACCCAATTAGAACGATCTCAATTTCAAGAGCATTCCGTTCCTTTATACCTAACATCGAGTTTTGTATTTGAAGATGCTGAGGACATGCGCGCTTCCTTTTCTGAGGAAAAAGACAGGAATATTTACAGCCGATTTAGTAATCCAAACACAACCGAATTTGTTGAAAAAATTTGCAAAATGGAAGGTGCCGAAGCGGGTTATGCCTTTGCAACCGGAATGGCGGCTGTTTATTCTACTTTTGCGGCTTTGTTGAATTCGGGTGATCATATCGTTTCTGCAAGCAGTGTTTTTGGTTCTACCCATGCCCTTTTTACCAAGTATTTTCCAAAATGGAACATTCAAACTTCCTATTTCGACATCAATAAACCGGAAACAATTGAAAGTTATATTACCGAAAACACCAAAATTCTTTATGCTGAATCGCCGACAAATCCAGCAGTTGATATTTTAGATTTAGAATATTTAGGTCAAATTGCCAAAAGACACAACCTGATTTTAATCATCGACAATTGTTTTGCAACACCATATATTCAAAACCCTATTCAATTTGGTGCTCATTTGGTAATTCATTCTGCCACAAAATTAATTGACGGGCAAGGCCGCGTTTTGGGCGGAGTAACTGTTGGTCGTGAGGATTTAATCCGTGAGATTTATTTGTTTTCTAGAAATACCGGTCCTGCTTTATCTCCATTTAATGCTTGGGTTTTATCTAAAAGTCTTGAAACGTTAGCGGTTCGTCTTGAAAAACATTGCGAAAATGCATTAGCAGTTGCCGAATTTCTTGAAAATCATCCCAATGTAAATCGGGTGAAATATCCGTTCTTGAAATCACATCCACAATATGAAATTGCCAAAAAACAAATGTGTTTGGGAGGGAATATCGTAGCCTTTGAAATTAAAGGTGGCTTAGAAGGTGGGCGAAATTTTTTAGACAAAATAAAACTCTGCACCTTATCCGCAAATTTGGGAGATACCCGAACTATTGTGACCCATCCTGCTTCTACAACTCATAGTAAATTATCCGTTGAAGAACGTTTGACAGTGGGTATAACAGACGGATTGGTTCGCGTTTCTGTTGGTTTAGAAACCGTAAAAGATGTAATTGCCGATTTAAATCAAGCTTTGTCTTAAAAAACTTTTGTCCATTATTAATCAATGAAAAACCTGTACAACTTTGTATCTTT
>JBIPNF010000153.1:0-6161 GCA_044373885.1 Flavobacterium sp.
CGACATTTCTCAAATAGTTTGGACCAAAATCGTAATCATAAAAAACACTGTAAGCAGTTACTGCCATTTTATTTTCTTTTTTTCCTATTGGCATATCTAGAAATACATCAGCCGCAAAAAGACTAATATTATGTTTGCTTATCACACTATTTACTGACGATTTTGTTGCGTCAGGTGCATTGTAAAAACCTGCACCAATATTAAATACTTTTTTTGTTCCTAAATAACTTCCAACTTTATAAGGGAGTAAATTTGATTCTTGATCTAAAAATTGATATTCAAAATAACCTGCTTTTGACCATTTAGTAATTCCGCTATTGTCAACTGCTACGGCACTGTTAGACGATGTAGTATTAGTAGGTACTAAGTTAGTTGCATAGGGCTTGTTATAGCTCAAACGATACTCAAATTTTCCATATTTACCTTTTGCAAAAATACCTACTTGTCTAGCAAATTGATCTGAATTTTCGATTAATGGCCAGTTAAAAATTGGTGCATCAATCGTCAAAAAATTTAATGTGGAAGCCATTGTAGATCTAGACAATCCCATATAATAATGTAAACCAGCTCCAATAGACATACTGAATTTTTTATTTTTTTCTGGCATAATCACAGTATATTCATTCCAAGCATCATGAAAAAACAAGCCCGGCTTTTTTCCAGCTCCATAACCGCCTGTTCCTGATGTTCCTGAAGCACCACCATTAGTAAAAGTCTGATTGTTGATACCAAAATGTGTTACAATCATAAATCTTTTAGATATTTGAGAATAAGCTAGGAAACGCAATCGTCTGTTTCCAATATCTGTTCCCGTTGATGTGGGTTCGCTTCCAATCATTGAACCAGGATTCATTTGAGCAGAACGAAACCAGATTTGATTCCAAACTATAAATCGCATGTATTTTGTTCCGTCTTCGTTTAGATTAAATTTCATACCGCTGCCATAATCAGTGGAGCCTTGGGAAAACCCGTTTAAGAAAAAAAGTAAAAATGTAACTTTGAGTAGTAATTTTTTCATAATATAATAAATTTGTTTTATAGATTTGGTTTTAATTAACAGTGCCAAATTCTAAATAAATTTCATATAAAAAAATAATACTATATATAATTGTAAAGTAATATAGTTAATCTTTAAAACGTTCCCATTTAATAAGCATAAATTTATCTCCTAATTCAGTTATTATCATTCCTGCACCTGATAATAATTCTTTGTTTTTTATGAATTCAATTAGCTCTAAGTGATTAAAAATCTTATAGGTAGGATGATAATTTCCATTAGATGGTTTTTTTATATTAAACGACTTTACCCAATTACTAATTGTAACGTGTGAAACCCCTAAAATACGTTCAATTTCACGATAACTTAAGCCTTCAAGGTGCAATTGTAAAGCCTTAGTTACATAGTAATCGTCTATCTTTTTACCAATTTTATTTACTGTGAAATAATAGTTACATTTTTTGCATAAAAACCTTTGTTTATTATTGATTACGCCACTTTTAACAATAGTATTATTTTGACATTTTGGACAAGATAAAATCTCCATATATATAAATTTTGCATAAATATAGTAATTTAGCACTTATGTAAAAATGATATTCTTAATAAATTTTAATAATAATTCCGAACTACTTAATTTTACTAGGTTAATATTGATTTTTTACAAATATCACATTTATATAAAAAAACCATTTTTTAGATTAAATAAGCGTGATTTATTTTTATGTTAATCACAATAAATCCCGTTAAATTTTATTTAATTTGTATAAAAAAATAAAATATGCAATTCGATCCTCAAAAATTAGAACAAACTGCCATTTACAAATTGCTAACTGGAGCTGTTATTCCAAGACCTATTGGATGGATTTCAAGCATAAGTGAAAATGACGTCCATAATTTGGCTCCGTTTTCCTATTTTAATGCTGTTGGAGATGATCCTCCTCATGTCATGTTTTCAACCGTTCGTTCAAATAATTCTAATAAAGATACTTTAAACAATGTACTAGCGACCAAGGAATTTGTTGTCAACATGGTTACTGAAGATTTAGTTGAACAAATGAATTTAACTTCGCAACCAATTCCACCCAACGAAAGTGAATTTGAATTGGCAGGCCTCACTCCTATTGCTTCTGTAAAAGTAAAACCACCAAGAGTTAAGGAATGTAAAATAACAATGGAATGTGAATTGGTTCATCATTATACTTTAGAAAACTCGAAATCTGGTGGCGCAACAATTATTATTGGTAAAATTCTAATGTTTCATATCGATGAAAGCGTTTTATTAGACAATTATAAAATTAATTTAGAAACCTACAAACCAATTGCGCGTTTGGCCGGTTCTAATTATTCAAAATTAGGAGAAATTTTCTCCATAAAAAGATAGTATGAAAATAAGTGTAATTGGTGGTGGTCCTGGAGGTTTGTATTTTTCAATTCTAACAAAAAAAGCAATCCCAAATTGTCAAATTGATATCTACGAACGTAATAAACCCGATGATAGCTTCGGTTTTGGAGTTGTTTTTTCAGACGAAACTTTAGGTGAGTTTTTGAAACGCGACATGCAATCGTATGAATTAATTAGAAGCAAATTTGCCTATTGGGACGATATTATTATCGCTCGTGATGGTGAAGAAGTTAGTATTGCTGGTAATGGTTTTTGTGGTTGCTCTCGAAAAACTTTATTGCAATTATTGCAACAACGTTGTATCGAAGAAGGGGTAAATTTGCACTTTGAGCAAGATGTTGATGACCTAAATAAATTCAAAGATTCCGATATCATTATTGCTTCAGATGGTATTGGAAGTGCAATTCGTACGCTATATCAAGATGAATTTGGAACAAAAATTACTTTAAAGAAAAATCGATTTGTTTGGCTCGGTTCCACAAAACCTTTGGACGCTTTTACCTATTTCTTCCGAACTACTCCTCACGGTACAATTGTAGCACATTCCTATCAATATGAAAAAGGCATGAGCACTTGGATATTCGAATGTTCAGATGCCACTTGGAATAATGCCGGTTTTGAAGTCACTAATGAAACAGATACAATTGCTAAAATTTCCGAACTATTTAAGGAGGAATTAGACGGACATCCGTTGATTTCAAATAAATCGCACTGGCGACAATTTCCGCATGTTACAAATGAAAATTGGTTTCATAATAACATTGTTTTATTGGGTGATGCCAAAGCAACGGCTCATTATTCAATAGGTTCTGGGACAAAATTAGCCATGGATTCTGCAATCGGTTTGTCGGATGCTGTGATTGCAAATCCAAATGACGTCCAGGCTGCTTTTCAACAATATGATAAATCTAGAAGAAATACTGTTGAAATGATACAATATGCGGCACTCGTTTCATTAGATTGGTTTGAAAATATGGATCGAAATGCACAACACGATTTTCAGCAATTTGCTTTTGGATGCATGACGCGTTCCAAGAAAGTAACTTTTGAGAATTTAGCGATTCGGGATGCTTCTTTTCCAGAAAAGGTTTTGGCTGAATTTAATGCTAAACTTGGAATTTCTGATTTAAAAACACCTGCCGCTTTTACTCCATTTTCGCTACGAAAAATGAAATTGGAAAACAGAATTGCAATGGCGCCTATGGGACAATATTCTGCCGAAAATGGTTTGGTGAATAATTGGCATTTGGTTCATTATGGTGCTCGTGCAACGGGTGGTGTTGGATTGCTTTTGACAGAAATGACGGCAATTTCAAATACAGCACGTATAACTTTAGGTTGTGCAGGTATTTGGAATGAAAACCAAATAGTTGAATGGAAAAAAATAACAGATTTTATTCATCAAAATAGCAAATCAAAAATCGGAATTCAATTGGGACATTCGGGTCGAAAAGGTGCTGTAAATGTTCCTTCAATTGGAAATAATATTCCTCTAGAAAAGGAACATTGGGATTTAATTTCAGCTTCTCCAATTGCGTTTTCTGCTCAAAATAAAATTCCAAAAGAAATGAGTTTGGAAGATATAAATCAAATTGTTTCTGAATTTGTTCAAGCTACCAAAAATGCAGATAAAGCCGAATTTGACATGATTGAATTACAAGCGCATCACGGATTTTTATTAGCTTCTTTCCTTTCTCCACTTACCAATGTTCGTAAAGATGAATTTGGTGGAAGCATCGAAAACAGATTGAAATTTCCATTGCACGTCTTTACAGAAATGAGAAAAATTTTCAATCAAGACAAACCGATGTCGGTACGAATATCCGCTTCTGATTGGACAGAAAATGGAATTTCTGAAGAAGATGTTTTACAAATTGCAACTGCTTTTAAAAATGCTGGTGCAGATATAATTAATGTTTCAACAGGAAATACAGTCGAAAATCAAAAACCACTTATGGGCAGAATGTGGCAAACACCATTTTCCGACGCCATTCGAAATACGGTTGCTATTCCAACAATTACGGCTGGTTATATTCAAGATATTGACCAAATTAACACCATATTATTAAACGGCCGTGCCGATTTAGTGGCTCTTGGAAAACCTTTATTATTAGACGCCAATTTTGTAAGAAACGCTCAAGCATACGAAAATTTCAAAACTTCTGATATTCCAAATCAATATTTTGCAGGAACTTCTCATTTGTATCCTTTAAAAGCTTCCGAAAGAAAGCAATTAGAAGGAATGAAAAAAGCGTTGAAACCAAAAAGTAATAAGAAGTTGTAACTATGAAACATTTTGAAGACAATTTTGCCAAATTTCATTTGCCTGACGAACAATTTCAGCCTGATTATTTATTGAATCATCCTGATTTTTATTTTGAAGAAAATCTAAATTGTGTCGAAAAACTTCTTGACATTCACATTAAAGAAGGTCGTGGAAATTCGATCGCAATTCGAACTTTTGACGAAACATGGACATACCAGGATTTATATGATAAATCAAATCAAATTGCACACGTTTTGGTGGATGATTTGGGATTGATTTCTGGAAACCGCGTTTTGATTCGGTCTGCCAATAATCCTATGTTTGTTGCGTGTTGGTTTGCAATTTTAAAAGCAGGTGGAATTGTAGTAGCCACAATGCCATTACTCAGAGAAAAAGAATTAGAAACTATAATTGATTGTGCTGAAATTTCTCATGCATTCTGCGATATCCGATTACAAGAAGCTCTTTCATTAGTAAAATCTCCTTTTCTAAAATCGGTTTGTACTTTTGATGGTTCCAATGAAACGAAATCGGAATTAGAAGTTTTAATGACTTCAAAGCCGAAGAAATTTTTTAACTTTCCAACATTTGCGGAAGCGGTTTCAATCATTGGATTTACTTCAGGAACAACGGGATTACCAAAAATGACGGCACATTATCACAAAGATATTTTATTAATTTGTGAGGCTTTTCCAAAATATGCTTTGCAACCAAAATCAGATGATGTTTTTACAGGAAGTCCGCCACTTGGATTTACATTTGGCTTAGGCGGTTTGGTTTTGTTCCCGTTTTATTATCGTGCATCTACATTTTTAATCGAAAAAGCATCACCCGAAATTCTACTTAAAGCTATCGAAGAGTTCAAAGTTACCATTTGTTTTACAGCTCCAACAGCTTGGCGAATGATTACTCAAAAAGTAACTGATTTTGATATTTCTAGCTTGCGCAAATGCGTTTCTGCTGGCGAAAATTTATCTTTGAAAGTTTGGGAAGATTGGTACAATGCCACTGGATTAAAGATTATTGACGGAATTGGCGCCACTGAATTACTACATATTTTTATATCTTCCAATGAAGAAAACATGAAGCCAGGCGCGACTGGTTTGCCAATTCACGGATATGAAGCTAAAATTATTGATGAAAATGGCAATGGGGTTCCAATAAATGAAATTGGCCGATTGGCAGTTCGTGGAATTACGGGTTGCAAATATTTGAACCGTCCAGAGAAACAAGCGGAATATGTTCAAAATAAATGGAATGTTACTGGAGATATTTTCAAAAAAGATGACGATGGCTACTACTGGTTCGTTGCTCGTGGCGATGATATGATTATTTCTTCGGGATATAATATTGCGGCAATTGAAGTAGAAAGCGTACTTTTGACTCACGATGCGATTCTCGAATGTGCCGTTGTTGGGATTCCAGATGAACATCGCGGGATGTTAGTTTGCGCCAATATTGTTTTGAAAAATCCTGCTTCCGCAAATGACGAT
>JBIPNF010000154.1:0-6154 GCA_044373885.1 Flavobacterium sp.
TATGAAGGTTTACCTTTAAAAATTATTAAACTGTAAATTACTCAAGTTTTTATAAATTCCATTTTCCAATGCAATTAATTCTCGGTGCGTTCCTTGTTCTTTGATAGTTCCTTCATCTAAAACAATAATTTGATCTGCTGAACGAATAGTCGAAAGGCGGTGCGCAATAATAATACTTGTTCTTCCTTCCATTAAAATTTCTAAAGCTTCTTGAACTAACTTTTCACTTTCACTATCCAATGAAGATGTGGCTTCGTCTAAAATTAAAATACATGGGTTTTTTAATAAAGCTCTTGCAATGGCAATTCGTTGGCGTTGTCCTCCAGAAAGTTTGATACCGCGTTCTCCAACAATAGTTTCAAATTTTTCAGGAAATCCTTTAATAAATTGGAAGGCATTGGCTTGTTTCGCAGCTTTAATTATTTCATCTTCTGTGGCATTTGGTTTTCCATACGCTATATTTTCGCGAATTGTACCTCCAAATAAAATAACGTCTTGTGGCACAATACTCATATTCCCACGAAGGGTTTCTAAATCATAATCGTAAATATTTTTTCCGTCAATGCTGATTTCACCTGCATTAATATCGTAAAACCTCAATAATAAAGAGGCTATGGTTGATTTTCCGGCACCACTCGGCCCTACAATTGCTATTTTCTGACCAAAATTAGCGTTAAAACTTACTTCTTTTAGTACTTGGATTTCTTTTCTAGAAGGATAATAGAAAGCTACTTTTTTGAAACTCACATCACCTTTAATTTTTTCATTTGAATCGGAAATAGTGTTTTTTATTTTTTCTGGAATTTCTTCTAACAATTCGAATACGCGTTCTGTTGCTCCTACAGCCTTTTGGATTTGTGCATACAATTCGGCAATTCCACCAAAAGAAGCGCCTACAAAAGTGGAGTACAATACAAATGAGATTAATTGACCAACGCTCATTTCACCGCTAATACTCAATCGAACACCAAACCAAACAACAGCTACAATTGCACCAAATAGGCAAAATATAATAAAGGAAGCAAAATATCCTCGGTATTTTCCACCCTTAATAGCAATTTTCACAATCTCTTTAATTTTACCGTTATACCGTGCAATTTCATACCATTCATTAGCGAAAGCTTTAACAATACTTATGCCTTGCATCGTTTCTTCAACAATTACTTGGCTTTCCGCAACTTGGTCTTGCACTTTTTTGGAATATTTTCTAATGAAACGACCAAAAATAACAGCAGCAACAGCAACTAAAGGAACTACTGACAACATTAATAAAGTCAGTTTAAAACTCTCGTTGGCTAGCAAAGCAACTCCGCCAATGATTAAAATAAATTGTCTCAAAAATTCGGCGATTGTAGAAGTTAATGTGTCTTGAATTTGAGTGATATCGGAACTTATTCGACTGTTTAATTCACCCACACGTTTTTGTGAAAAGAATGTCATTGGCAGTTTAACAAGATTACTGTACAATGCCAATCGTAAATTTGCCAGCGTATTTTCAGTGAAATTAACAAATAAGGACAATCTGAAAAAAGAAAAAATAGACTGTAAAAACAAAATTACTACTAATCCTCCTGCGATAAAATTGGCTTGAGTATTGTCTTTGTTTTTAACACAATCGATTAACATTCCCATAAGTTTAGGAAAGGCCAACGCTGTCCCGCCAGTTAACAATAAGAAGACCAATCCTACATAAAATTTCCATTTGTGAGTTCCAGCATATTGAAAAATTAATAGCGCTTTATTAAGAGAACTCTTAGTAATTTTTGATTTTGGTAAATCATTTTCTTTGAACCTTGCCATTACAATTTGTTTATTCTACAAATGTAAACTTTAACTAATTGAATTAAAAAGTAAATTTTGATTTAATTAAAAAAGCACCGAAAATTGACGGTGCTTTTGTATAACGACTAAAATTAAGGTAAATTTTATTTACGATTGTTTCTAGGTTCTCTAGTTTCTCTTCTTGGTTCGCTTCGAGGTGCTACATTAGCTCTTGAATTTCCTCTTGGTGTTTCTGTCTGACTCCTGTTTTCTCTTGGAGTTACACTTTGGGTTCTACTATTTCTTGGCGTTACTGCTTCAGTTCTATTATTTCCTCTTGGAGAAACCGAACCATTATTGATTCTTGTACTTGATGAATTAGTTCTTATCCGATCTAATTCATATCTATTGCGAATATTAGAATTTCGTCTTTCAAAGGAACGGTCTGGATTTCTGACTTCATAACTATTGGCTCGCAAATTTCTGTGTAAATTTATTGCAACAGAACTCCTTCTTACATTTACATAATTATATCGATGGTTATAGTTGATGCAACTATGAACATTTCTTCTGTATCTGTATGTCGGGAACGGGTGCCAATAATAGTAAAAACTTGGATAAAATCCCCAATTCCAAGAAGAATAATAAGGTCTGTAATTTGAAACCCAAAAATAGGAGAAAATTATTGGAGTTCTAACATAAATGGGTTCGTAGATATAATTATTGCCGTACATAAAAACGTCCCCAACTACTTGAACTTGTATGCGATTGTTAGCATCTTTATCTACTTCAATTGTGGCAACATCTTGAAAAACATCTTTTTCTAATATTGCTTGGATTATAATTAAATGCGTTCTGCCTTGAACAGATTCAATTACTCGTAAATAATCAACTTGGTTGTCATTGTTTAAATCTAAATTTGAAATTTTCAATTTAGGATCATTTAAACGTCTTTCAAAATCTTTTAAATTTTCAGAATCCCCAAAAATTGAAGCAACCGCTTTTAAATCTAAATTGTCACTGATGTCAGAATTACTAGCGTTGATTGTCGTTTTACCTTGTGAAAATATCGAATTTACAAAAAATAAAGAAATAAAAGCAAAGGAAATGATATTCGTTTTCATAGTATTTGATGTTTTAATTAGTACTATAAATATAATATTCAATTTCTATGCCAACAATTTATTAATAGTTTATTTAGATTCTTATAGTAATATTAATCGTAATTTAGCTTTGATAAAAATAGTTATACGATGAAAAACAGTTTTAAATTTATAATTTTTGCGATTGTGATTTTTGCGTTCAATCCAATGAAAATAAACGCTCAAAATAGTGTGCCTAAAATAGCTTTAAGTATTTCGATGGATACTATTTTCAAAGATAATATTAGTATTCGAGCCATTTTAATGGACAAGAATAAAGTTTGGTATGCGGCAGATAAAAACAGATTTGGTTATTATGATATTGAAACCAAAAGTCGAATAGAGCGAAAAATCACAAATGATTCTTTGCAATTAGAATTTAGAAGTATTGCCCAAACTGAAAAAGCTATATTTGTCTTGAGCATTGGAAATCCTGCTTTATTGTATAAAATCAATAAGAATGATTTATCTGTAACATTGGTTTATAAAGAAAATCACGAAAAAGTGTTTTACGATGCAATGAAATTTTGGAATAATAAAGAAGGTATTGCAATTGGCGATCCAACTCAAGATTGTTTTTCTATACTAATTACTCGTGATGGTGGCAATTCGTGGAATAAAATTCCTTGTAAAAATTTACCTAAATTAACCGAAGGCGAAGCTGCTTTTGCGGCAAGTAACACCAATATCTGTATTAAAGGTTCTAAAACTTTTGTAGTTTCTGGAGGAACAAAATCGAGGGTTTTTGTCAGTGAAAATAAAGGAAATTCTTGGAATGTTTATGAAACCCCAATTTCACAAGGTCACGCAATGACAGGTGTTTTTTCGGCAGATTTTTTTAATGAAAATATTGGAATTGTCGTAGGGGGTAATTACGAGGAACAATCGGATAATTCTGCCAACAAAGCAATTACTTTCGATGCTGGTAAAACATGGAAATTAATTGGTGTTAATGAAGGTTTTGGATATGCTTCCTGCGTACAATTTATACCTTATTCAAAAGGTAATTCGTTAATTTCTATTGGAACAACGGGATTGTTTTATTCGAATAATCAAGGAGCTTCTTGGGAAAAACTAATAGAAGATAAAGATTTATATACGATTCGATTTCAAAATGGTTCAACAGCTTTTGCAGCGGGTAAAAATAAATTAGTGCGGATAAAGATTAATCACAAAAGGTGATTTTTAAGATTTTAATTGATTAAAAAATCTGATATAATACTTACAGTTTCTGCAATTTTATATTTTACAATTTTTGGTATTTTAATATTAAAATCATTCGTGTTGACTTTGAAATTGGTTTTTATTTCTAACCCTTTTTCCGTTTTTTGAATCATTGCAATTGTAGTGATGAATTTTGATTTTCCGTGTATAGACAGTATTCCAGACATAGAAAATTCCTTAGGGAAATTTCCAATTATTGCTAAATTAAACCCTTTAATAATTCCTTTGAATGTTGCTTTAGGATATTTGTGACTTTCTAAATAATTATCATTAAAATGGTCTTCCATCATCGCCATTTTAAAATGAAATTCTCTGATAAAAGCCAAGCTAGAAATTTCCCCTGTTGCGATATTTACAATGCAACTAACACTATTATTATCTGCTTTTACTTCTTCAAAAGACGGTATTGATGCTTCAAAAAGAATAGTTCCTGTTTTTGTTGCAATTTTGTTTTGTGAAAAGGCAATACTAAAGAGCAATAATACTGAATATAGAATCCCTAACTTTTTCATAATTGATTAGGTTGTTTTAGAATTTATTTAGATGGTAAATGTTCAATCTATTAAGAATAATCGGTTTATAAAGTTACAATTAGTAATCCATGTTAAGTTGTAAGTAATCGTTAATTTTTTTTAATATTAATCACAAAAAAAGGTTTAAGAATGCAATCGAGCTATTCTTAAACCTAATTAAAAAAATAAATTTTTTCAGAATCTCTAACTCAATTTATTCGAAATTAAACTAATGAATTCTTTTCTGGTCTTATCCTTTTCAAATGCTCCAGTAAAAGAGGAAGTAGTTGTAAATGAATTTTGTTTTTGAATTCCTCGCATTTGCATACACATGTGTTGTGCTTCTATTACCACGGCAACACCTAGTGGACTTAACGCTTCTTGAATACAGTTTTTAATTTCATCAGTAAGGCGTTCTTGAACTTGCATTCTTCTTGCAAAAGCATCAACAATTCTCGGGATTTTACTCAATCCAACGATTTTACCATTTGGTATATAGGCCACGTGCGCTTTTCCAAAAAACGGCAACATATGGTGTTCACACATCGAATAGATTTCAATGTCTTTAACCACAATCATTTGTTGGTGGTCTTCTGTAAACAAAGCAGATTTTAATATTTCTAACGGATTCAAATCGTATCCGTGTGTCAAATATTGCATGGCTTTTGCAACACGTTCTGGGGTTTTTTGAAGCCCTTCACGGTTTATATCTTCTCCTAAATTTTCAATTATGGTTTTATAATTTTTCGACATTGATTCAATCAACTCCGTATCGTAAACTTCAATTTTCTCGTAACTTTTCATCTATAATTATTGATTTATATTTAAATTTTAAAACTTACAATTCCGTAATCCATTTCAAAAACTTGTCCTGAAATTGATTTTGCATTTTCTGAAATTAAGAATTGAGACATTCCTGCCACTTCTTCAGGCTTCAAATATCCTTTCATTGGATGGCGCTCAACCATGTTTTCTTTCATCCTATCATTACGAAGAATATTTGCCGACAAAGATGTTTCCGTAATTGTTGGAGCAATCGCATTCACTCGAATTGTTGGAGCCAATTCCGCACCAAGTGATTTTACCAATCCTTCAACACCTGATTTTGCTGTGGCGATACTAGCGTGAAAAGGCATTCCTAATTTTGCCGCAACCGTGCTAAACAATAAAATAGAAGGATTATTCCCTTTTTTTAATGTAGGTAAATATTTCTGAATCGTTTTAACGGCACCAATTACATTGATTTCAAAATCATTTCTAAAATCATCAATACTCAAACTCATAATTGGTTTTAAGTTGATAGAACCTGGGCAATATATCAAAACATCAATGTTTTCAATTTCTGGAAGTTCGTCTTCTAAAACATTCAATTCGTAGTGTTTCAAATTTGGATGTGTAACAGTTGGTGCACTTCTGCTAATATTAATAACTTTATTTTCACCAACCATTAGCGATGCTATTGCATTTCCAATTCCTTTGCTACCGCCTATAATTACTATGTTTTTCATATTATTT
>JBIPNF010000156.1:0-6127 GCA_044373885.1 Flavobacterium sp.
CCTTCGATTTACAAATGGGAGTTTTGTAGCCTTTTTCCTCAGCACGTAAATTCTCTTTTTCCATATAAGCGCCACGAACTATTTTCAAACCAATATAAAAACCTTCTGTTTTGGCTTGTTGGTGCAATTTTCTCAAATAATCCAAACGATCCCAACGGTACATTTGTAAGGTATTAAAAACTATCGCTTTTTCCTTATTGTACTTTTGCATCATATGGGTAACTAATGCATCTGCTGAATCTTGCATCCAACTTTCTTCGGCATCAATCAATAGGGGAACATTTTTTTTATGAGCTTCACTGCAAACCAAATCAAAACGGGCTTCTACCCTATTCCATTCCGTTTTTTCATCAGAAGTTAATTCCGTTTTATTTCCAACTTTTTCATACAAATCCAATCTTCCAAAACCTGTTGGTTTAAAAACTGCAAAAGGAATTGCTTGACGTTCTTTGGCGAATTCAATGGTTTTCAATGTCATTTTAAGTGCAGCATCAAACTGGTCTTCTTCTTCTTTTCCTTCGACAGAATAGTCCAATACAGAAGAAACTCCTTTGGTGAACATTTTATCAACTACAGAAAGACAGTCCACTTCATTAACACCACCACAAAAGTGATCGAAAACAGTTGCTCGAATCAAACCCTCAACTGGCAAATGTGCCTTTATTGCAAAATTCGTAACCGCTGTACCAATTCGGACTAACGGCTGATTATCAATCATTTTAAAAAGAAAATAAGCCCTATCGAGTTCGGTATCGCTTTTTAAAGAAAAAGCAATTTCTGTATTGTTGAAAATTTTTTCCATTTGCATCCTAATAATTACGCAAATATAAGAACACAATGCTGATTTATAATCAAAAATTACCTTATTTTGCAGTATTAAATGTAAAATTATTCATGTCTATAAGTATGCAGTCAATAGAAGCAAATGGTTATTCTGTAATTTTCAATGAAGAAGGTTACGAAGTCCTTAATAATCAAATATCTAAAAACAATTATTCCAATATATTTATTATTGTGGATAGCGTAACCAATGCCGTTTGTTTGCCAAAATTACTTCCTTATATCGCTACGGAACTTACAATTGAGATTATAGAATTTGAAGATGGAGAAGTCAATAAAAACATAGAAACCTGCGTTCAAATTTGGACTGTTTTAACTGAATTAGGCGCTGACAGAAAAAGCTTAATTCTAAATTTAGGTGGCGGTGTTGTTACCGATTTGGGTGGCTTTGTTGCTTCAACATTCAAACGCGGAATCGATTTTGTAAACATTCCAACCACATTGTTATCAATGGTTGATGCTTCCGTTGGAGGAAAAACGGGCGTAGATTTAGGTAATTTAAAAAATCAAATCGGAGTTATCAATACTCCAAAATTGGTTTTAATAGACACTTCTTATTTGGAAACGCTTTCGCAAATAGAAATGCGTTCTGGATTGGCAGAAATTTTGAAACACGGATTGATTTATGATAAAGCTTATTGGGAACAGTTTTTAGATTTATCAAAATTAGATTATGCTGATTTCGACCAAATTATTTATGATTCAATCAAAATAAAAAATGAAATTGTAATGCAAGATCCTAATGAAAAAGGAATTCGAAAAGCTTTAAATTTCGGACATACTTTGGGACATGCTATTGAAAGTTATTTTTTAGAAAATGAAAATAAAAAAACCTTATTACACGGGGAAGCAATTGCCATTGGAATGATATTGGAAAGTTACATTTCGCTGCGAAAAAATTTTATATCCGCCAATGAATATCTAGAAATTAAAACTACGATCAATTCAATTTATGAATCTGTTGTTTTTGAAGAAAGTGACATGAATCCAATATTAGAATTGCTCATTCACGACAAAAAAAATGAATACGGAACTATTAAATTTGTATTGTTGAATGGAATCGGTAAATTTATTACCGATCAAGAAATTAAAAATGAACTAATTATGGATGCTTTTTTAGATTACAAATCTTAAAAAAAAAATCATAATGAATGGTTGTCAGAAATAATATTTTTTTACATTTGTGCCGATGAATAAAAAACAAAATACAAGCAACACTTCTTTTACAAAAAACAAGACAAATAAGGCTTTCAAAGCATTACTAAATCGTTATTTTGCCATAAACGGGTTACTTAATTTTGATAAATTGAGACATTCTATTATTTATGATGATAAACTTCAAATCATCTATGCAAATATTAGAGTTTGAAAAATTAGAGCAACTTAATTATTATAATTATTTTTAATCTAATTTACTGATAAATAAATGAATACAAAATATTCTGATTTAATAAATCAAAATTATTATTTCCCGCAAGAAGAATTTAAACTTAATAAAGACAACCTTCAATTTCATGACATCGATTTGATGAAATTAGTTGAACAATATGGTACACCTTTAAAATTCACCTATTTACCTCAAATTTCGAACAACATCCAAAGAGCCAAAAAATGGTTTAAAATTGCAATGGATAAGAACGAATATAAAGGTAAATACTATTTTTGCTATTGCACGAAGAGTTCCCATTTTGAATATGTAATGAATGAAGCTTTCAAAAATAACATTCATATTGAAACCTCTTCAGCATTTGACATCAATATTGTTGAAAATTTGATGCAATCTGGAAAAATTAATAAAAGTACCTATGTAATTTGTAACGGTTTCAAAAGAGACCAATACATTGAAAATATTGCACGTATTATTAATAATGGTCATAAGAATACAATTCCAATTATCGATAATTATGAAGAATTAGATTTGCTTCAAGCACAAATAAAAGGAAAATTCAAAATCGGAATTCGAATTGCTGCAGAAGAAGAACCGAAATTTGAATTCTACACTTCAAGATTAGGAATTGGATACAAAAATATAGTTCCTTTTTACAAAAAACAGATACATGAAAATAAAAAATTGGAACTCAAAATGTTACACTTTTTTATCAATACAGGGATTAATGATAATGCCTATTATTGGAACGAATTAATCAAATGTATTAAGGTTTATGTTGCTTTAAAGAAAGAATGTCCAAGCTTAGACAGTTTAAATGTTGGTGGTGGATTTCCAATTAAAAACTCATTGGCATTTGAATACGATTATCAATATATGATTGACGAAATCATCAATCAAGTCAAAATTGCCTGTGACGAAGCAGAAGTAGATGTTCCCAATATTTTCACCGAATTTGGATCCTTTACCGTTGGAGAAAGTGGCGGCGCTATTTACCAAATTTTGTATCAAAAACAGCAAAATGACAGAGAAAAATGGAACATGATTGATTCCTCCTTCATTACAACTTTACCAGATACTTGGGCCATTAACAAACGTTTCGTAATGCTTGCAATTAATCGTTGGAACGATACTTACGAAAGAGTTTTATTAGGCGGAATGACTTGTGATAGTGATGATTATTACAACTCTGAACAAAATATGAATGCCATTTATTTACCAAAATACAACAAGGAAAAACCGCTGTATATTGGATTTTTTAATACAGGTGCCTATCAAGAAACCATCGGTGGTTTTGGGGGATTACACCATTGTTTAATTCCAGAACCTAAGCATATATTAATAGATCGTGATGAAAATGGTGAAATAATTACAAGTGTTTTTTCAGAACAACAAACATCAAATGACGTTTTAAAAATATTAGGTTACGATAAATAATAAAGTATTTCGCCTTTGCACTAATTAAATTACATATAACACTGATTAATAGTGTTTAAACGGTTATAAAGTTAATTATCACGAAATTCTTAAATAATAATTTAATATTGCATTCTAATTAGTATCAAAGCAGGGATGTAAATATTATAAAAAACTATAAAAAAAAATTGAATTTCAAATTGTATATGAAATATAAAATTTGTTAATTTGAATTGATTAAAACTAAAAAATTAAAAATGAGTAAAGGACCTATAAGTCAGTTTATTGAGAAGTATTACCTACATTTCAATTCTGCAACTGTTGTCGACGCAGCAAAAGCTTACGAACAACAATTAGAAAAAGGTGCCAAAATGATGGTGACTTTAGCTGGTGCGATGAGTACTGCTGAAATAGGAAAGATTTTTGCAGAAATGATTCGAAAAGATAAAGTTCAAATAATTTCTTGCACAGGAGCAAATCTGGAAGAAGATATTATGAATTTGGTTGCTCATTCACATTATGAAAGAGTTCCTAATTATAGAGATTTGACACCTCAAGAAGAATGGGATTTGATGGAGCGTGGTTTAAACCGAGTTACTGATACTTGTATTCCCGAACATGAAGCATTTAGACGTTTGCAAAAACATATTTACAAAATTTGGAAAGATGCAGATGACAAAGGAGAACGTTATTTTCCTCACGAATTCATGTACAAAATGTTGCTTTCTGGTGTTCTTGAAGAATATTATGAAATTGATTTGAAAGACAGTTGGATGTATGCCGCAGCCGAAAAAAACCTTCCAATCATTGTTCCAGGTTGGGAAGACAGTACCATGGGGAATATTTTTGCATCCTATGTTATCAAAGGGGATTTGAAAGCTTCGACGATGAAGTCCGGAATTGAATATATGATTTATCTTGCAGATTGGTATCCAAAAAACAGTGAAAATGGAATTGGTTTCTTCCAAATTGGCGGAGGAATTGCTGGAGATTTTCCTATATGTGTAGTACCGATGTTATACCAAGATATGGAAATGCATGAAGTACCATTTTGGAGTTATTTCTGCCAAATTTCAGATTCAACAACTAGTTATGGTTCGTATTCTGGAGCTGTTCCAAACGAAAAAATTACTTGGGGGAAATTAGATATTCATACACCAAAGTTTATAATAGAGTCGGATGCTACAATTGTAGTGCCCTTAATTTTTGCTTATTTATTAGATTTATAATAGAATTTTTATGAAAAGAGTTATTGTTGATTACGCAAAACTAACCAATGAAATCTTAAACTTATTAGTTGAAAAATTTCCTGATGGGTATGATGATTCGAATATTATTCGATTTAAAAACCACAAAGATGAAACTATTGAAGCTGTTGAAGTTAGAACTGTAGACACTATATACTTAGTGAAAATTAGTACAAAACTTTCAGAAAGACTAATTAATTTTGAAGATGAAGATGATATCGTTGTACCTTTAGATGTGATAAAAGGAATAGATCTTAGTGATGAGGATACACCGGAAGATGAAGAGGAAGAAGTAGATTTAACTAAAGATTCTGAAGATTCAGTTGATAATGTTGATGATGAAGACGATATTGAGGAAGATGATATTGCCGATGAGGAATCGGATGAAGATGAGGATGAAGATTAAATAAATTATATAAAAAAGGAACTCAATGAGTTCCTTTTTTATATTGATACAATTACAAATACCTTTCGGCAAATATTTTTTGATGGTGTTTTTGATGTCCAATGATAATAAAACCAATAGCGCGAACAGAAACTTCATTATTTGAAGCTGTTCCAATTCTCGTGAGTTGTTCTTGAGAAAAACTATTAAAAAGCGACAAAGTGGCTTGACGAACAACGGCCAATTCCGTTAATAATCCTTGCAAATTTCTAGCATTTCCATTTGAATTATCTACATAATTATTTTCATCAAAACCAGGTAAAGGCGTTTTATCATTTCTTGAAATGCTAAGCGCTCGATAACTAAAAATACGTTCGGAGTCAATTAAATGTTGAATAATTTCCTTTATAGTCCACTTCCCTATTTCATACCGATAATCAAATTTATCCATCGGGATATTTTGAATAAATTTGATAAAATCGTGTAAGCAGATTTCTAATTCTTCAATTAATTCAACGTCTTCAAGAACTTGAATATATGAAGTATAAAAATCTGAATATTCATTTATTGGCAATTGATTTGATTTCATATTTTATTTTTAAGCTGAATTTCTACTTGCATTTGTATTTCCAAAAAGGGAACGCATTACAATTTTTTCATATACTTTAATGAGTTTTTCATCTGGATTATTACTCTTATTTTGCTCGTGAATTTTTGAAAGTGCATACTGTTGAATCGTCAATAATGGTTTTACTATAGCTTCCCTTGTTTCAATTGAGGCCTTACCGTCAGGATAATTTTCCATTAAATCTCTGTGTCCAGCAATTTTCAATAACAAACGCTTAGTTTCTA
>JBIPNF010000157.1:0-6123 GCA_044373885.1 Flavobacterium sp.
CACATTCATCTTCCTGTTCAGTCTGGAAGTAACCGGATTTTAAAGGAAATGAATCGTTTACACACTCGAGAACAATATATGATTTTGATTGACAAGATTAGAGCTATTATTCCAAATTGCTCGATTTCACAAGATATGATTGCTGGTTTTCCAACAGAAACAGAACAAGATCATCAAGATACTTTGAGTTTGATGGACTATGTGAAATATAATTTTGGTTATATGTATTCGTATTCGGAACGCCCGGGAACATTGGCGGGACGAAAAATGGAAGATGATGTTTTAGAAGAAATAAAAGCGCGAAGATTACAAGAAATTGTGGATTTGCAACAAAAACACGCTTGGTTTCGAAGTGAGGAATTCATTGGAAAAACGGTAGAAGTTTTGGTTGAGAAAATTTCAAAAAAGTCAGCTGAAGAATTTTCAGGTAGGAATTCACAAAGTATTACGGTAGTTTTTTCGAAAGAGAATTATAAAATTGGGGATTTTGTGAATGTGAAAATTCTGAGTTGTACGAGTGGGACTTTAAAGGGTGAAGCGGTTGGATTGAGTGAGATGAATTAGGTTTTTTAGCCACAGATTCACAGATTAAAATTTGTAAAATAAAACAAATGACAAGAAAAAATATACTTATAGCAATAGTTACTTTTATAATAGGATTTGGTTCTACATTTTATATTATTAGGACTTATTTTCCAAAGCAAAAAGTTAAAAAAACAGAACAGGTAAAAGATACTTTGACAAAAACGAAGCAAATTTTCGAAACAAATAATTGATACTGAAATAAATTCAGCATAAATGGAAACAATTCAATCAACAAAACAGCGGTTTGGGATTATAGGGAACGACCAAAAATTAAACCGCGCAATAGAAAAAGCCATTCAGGTTGCTCCAACGGATATTTCGGTATTAGTTGCTGGGGAAAGTGGCGTTGGAAAAGAAAATATTCCAAAAATTATCCATTCGCTTTCGCACAGAAAACACGGTAAATATATCGCCGTAAACTGTGGCGCAATTCCCGAAGGCACAATTGATAGCGAACTTTTCGGACACGAAAAAGGCTCTTTTACGGGAGCGACCGGAACCCGCGAAGGGTATTTTGAAGTGGCTGATGGAGGAACTATTTTTTTGGATGAAGTTGGCGAATTACCACTTACAACCCAAGTTCGGTTGTTACGGGTTTTAGAAAATGGGGAGTTTATTAAAGTTGGTTCATCCCAAGTTCAAAAAACAAATGTTAGGATCGTAGCTGCCACCAATGTCAATTTATTTGATGCTATTGAAAAAGGCAAATTCAGAGAAGATCTCTATTATAGGTTGAGTACTGTGGATATTACACTGCCGCCATTGCGCGACAGAAAAGAAGATATCCATTTGTTATTTAGAAAATTCGCTTCGGATTTTGCTCATAAATATAAAATGCCTGCAATAAAATTAGACGATACTGCGGTTCAAATTCTGTTGAAATTTCGTTGGAGCGGAAACATTCGTCAATTGCGAAATGTGGCCGAACAAATATCAGTTTTAGAGACTAATCGAGAAATTACTGCTGCAACTTTACAATCATATTTACCGGAAGAAGGAAGCAATTTACCCTCGGTTATAAAAGATAAAAAGAGCAAAAGTGATTTCAGTAATGAAAGAGAAATATTGTACAAAGTGCTTTTTGATATGAAAAGTGATTTGCATGATTTGAAAAAACTTACGTTAGAATTGATAAAAAATGGCACATCAAAAGTTCAGGAAACAAACCAACATTTGATTCAAAAAATATATGGAAATAAAGAAAGTGATAACGAAATTGAATTTGAAGAACAACACGAATTGGCTTTGATTCCTGTAAATAAAAAAACGGAAGTAAATGAATTTAAAGACAATGAAGTAAATTATCTTTTTGCAGAAACTGTTGAAGAAGAGGAGGAAGAGGTTTTAAGATTGGAACAAAAAGAGATTGAGATGATTAAAAAATCATTGGATAAAAACAAAGGAAAACGAAAAGCAGCAGCCGATGAATTAGGAATTTCTGAGAGAACTTTGTACAGAAAAATAAAACAATTCGACCTTTAATAAAATGATAATTAGTAATTGATAAATGTCAATTATTTTTGAATATCTTTGGATTTTAAAATCAAAATGAAAAAAACACACATTATAATTGCGCTTTTAATTCTGATAACATTCAGTAGATGTTCGGTTTATAATTTTACTGGAACTGGAAAAATCGATGCCAAAACATTTCAAGTGAATTATTTTCAAAATAATGCTCCACTAATAGAACCGGGTATTGAAAGAACATTTACACAAAAAATGCAAAATTTAATCCAGAATCAAACTAATTTGAATTTGACAAATACGAATGGAGATTTGGTATATGAAGGTGAAATTACGGATTATAGGATAAGTCCAATGACGGCAACAGCTGATCAAAAGGCTTCACAAAACAGACTTTCAATTACCGTAAATGTAAGATTTACAAATAAAAATAAAGAGGCCGATAATTTCGAGAAAAAGTTTTCATTCTATAATGATTATGATGGCGCAGATCAATTAGTGGGATCAAAACTTAACGAAAACTTAGAGATTATATTTGAAAGAATTACGCAAGATATTTTCAATGAATCTTTAGCAAAATGGTAACACTTTGTTTGCGTAATTTTTAGAATATAGAAGAACAAAAAAAATAGTCAAATCGATTGACCTTTATGAATATAACAGAGTACTTATCTTTAATTAACAACCCCAACGCTATCAACGACAAGCAAACGCAGTCGTTGGAAAAAATCGTTGCGGAATTTCCATATTTTCAAAGTGCGCGAGCATTACGATTGAAAGGATTGTACAATCAAGATAGTTTCCGTTATAATTATGATTTAAAAAATACCGCTGCTCATACTACCGACAGAAGTATTTTGTTCGATTTTATAATTTCAGATACTTTTACTCGAATTCACAAAAATCTATATGAACAAAAATTAGCGGAAATTAATGATATTTTTGTTGATGCAACCGAATTAATATTCAAAGAAGAAAAAATTGAATCCAAAGTCAATCCTTTGGAACAATCAATTTTAACGTCGATAAAAGAAGCCACTCCAATTGATAAAGTTGAAGTTTCAAACCCTACAATTGAGGCAGCGGAAGAAAAATTAGAAATTGGAAAACCTTTAGTTTTTAATATAAATGAAAAATATTCTTTTCAGGAATGGTTGCAATTATCTAAAATTCATCCAATTAAAAGGGAAAATTCAGCGCCAATTGAAATAAAATCAATAGCAATTGATCCTGAGAAACAAAAGAAAAATGAATTGATAGACAAGTTTATTGAAGCAAGTCCGAAGATTCCACCAATAAGAAAAGAGGCCGAACCTAAAGTTTTTTTAGAACCAAGTATAGAAAACAACTCCTATTTAATGACAGAAACATTGGCGCGCGTATATTTAGAACAAAATAAATATGAAAAAGCAATTCAAGCATATGAAATATTAATTTTGAAATATCCAGAAAAAAGTAGTTTCTTTGCAAACCGAATTTCGGACATTAAGATTTTACAACATAATAACAAATAACAATGAGTACATTTTCAATTTTTTTAGTATTAATTACTATCGTATGTTTTCTTTTAATTGTAGTAATAATGGTTCAAAACCCTAAAGGTGGCGGATTATCTTCTTCTTTAGGAGGTTCGCAAATGATGGGTGGAGTTCAAAAAACTACTGACTTTTTAGATAAAAGTACTTGGACATTAGCATTTATATTGACAGCGTTGATATTATTATCTTGTTTAAGTTTCACCGGAACTTTAGGAGATTCCGATTCTAAAATTATAGATACGACTCAAAAAGCTACACCAGCGGCTGCAAAACCTGCAACTAGTGATGCGCCAGCTAAAGCAATGCCGGCACCAGCGCCAACTAAATAATACAATTCAAATTACAAAATATAAATGCCAGCCTGTCAATGCTGGCATTTTTTTTAGGCAAAATTGTCAGAATATACATATTGGCATAATTTCTGAAATTAGATTTTCATCAAATTAAAATAACACATTAAATATATTATTATGAGTTTAAATATCAAACCTCTTTCAGATCGCGTTCTAATTGAACCTGTAGCTGCAGAAACTAAAACAGCATCAGGAATTTTTATTCCAGATACAGCAAAAGAAAAACCTCAAAAAGGAACTGTAGTTGCGGTAGGAAATGGTACAAAAGACCACACAATGACCGTTAAAGTTGGCGATGCAGTTTTGTACGGAAAATATGCAGGAACTGAATTAAAATTAGAAGGAAAAGATTATTTGATAATGCGTGAAGACGATATTCTTGCTATCATATAATATTTAATTAAAAAAAAACTAAATATTAACTTAATAAGAGGATAAGATCGCTTCGTTCCTCGCAATGACAAATATGGCAAAAGATATAAAATTCGATATTGAAGCACGTGACGGACTAAAACGTGGTGTTGATGCATTGGCAAATGCAGTAAAAGTAACTTTAGGACCGAAAGGTCGAAATGTAATTATTGGAAAATCTTTTGGAGGACCAACTGTTACAAAAGATGGTGTTACCGTTGCAAAAGAAATAGAATTGAAAGACCCTTTGGAAAATATGGGGGCTCAAATGGTAAAAGAAGTTGCTTCTAAAACCAATGATTTAGCTGGTGATGGAACTACAACTGCAACAGTATTGGCCCAAGCAATAGTAAAAGAAGGATTGAAAAACGTTGCTGCTGGAGCAAATCCAATGGATTTAAAAAGAGGAATCGATAAAGCGGTAGATGCTATCGTTGCAGATTTGGCAAAACAGGCAAAAGTTGTCGGAAGTGATTCTGAAAAAATAAAACAAATTGCTTCTATCTCTGCAAATAATGATGAAGTTATTGGAGAGTTAATTGCTAATGCTTTCGCTAAAGTTGGAAAAGAAGGTGTAATTACTGTAGAAGAAGCAAAAGGAACTGATACTTACGTTGATGTTGTGGAAGGAATGCAATTTGACAGAGGTTATTTGTCTCCGTATTTTGTTACCAATCCCGAAAAGATGGAGTCAGAATTAGAAAGCCCTTACATTTTATTATACGACAAAAAAGTGTCTTCCCTAAAAGAATTATTACCGGTTTTAGAGCCAGTTGCTCAATCTGGAAAACCACTTTTAATTATCGCTGAAGATGTAGATGGCGAAGCATTATCGACATTGGTCGTAAATAAATTACGTGGTGCTTTGAAAATCGCAGCGGTAAAAGCTCCTGGTTTTGGTGACAGAAGAAAAGCAATGTTGGAAGATATTGCCATCTTAACTGGTGGAACAGTAATTTCTGAAGAAAGAGGATATACTTTAGAAAACACAACAATTGAAATGTTGGGAACTGCAAAAAGAGTAACCATCGACAAAGACAATACTACCATTGTGAGTGGTGCTGGTGAAGCGGATATGATTAAAAATCGTGTCAACCAAATTAAGGGTCAAATGGAAGCGACGACTTCTGAATATGATAAAGAAAAACTGCAAGAGCGTTTGGCTAAATTAGCTGGCGGAGTTGCGGTTCTTTACGTTGGAGCAGCTTCTGAAGTAGAAATGAAAGAGAAAAAAGACAGAGTTGATGATGCTTTACACGCAACTCGCGCTGCTGTTGAAGAAGGAATTGTTGCGGGTGGTGGTGTTGCACTTTTGAGAGCTAAAAATGCATTGAAAGAGTTAAAAGCTGACAATGCTGATGAAGCTACAGGAATTCAAATTATATCTCGCGCAGTGGAATCTCCATTGAGAACTATTGTTGAAAACGCTGGTCTTGAAGGATCTGTTGTTGTTGCAAAAGTAGCTGAAGGAAAAGGAGATTTTGGTTACAATGCCAAAACTGACGAATATGTAGATATGCTAAAAGCAGGAATTATTGACCCTAAAAAAGTAACTCGTGTAGCATTAGAAAATGCGGCTTCTGTTGCAGGGATGATATTAACTACCGAATGCGCATTGGTAGAAATTAAAGAAGAAAATGGTGGCGGAAACCCGATGGGTGGAGGTATGCCAGGAATGATGTAATCAGACCTATAATAAAATAAAATCCGCTTCGTCAATGATGAAGCGGATTTTGCTTTTTTATTGAAATTCTCTTACTTAACTACTG
>JBIPNF010000158.1:0-6093 GCA_044373885.1 Flavobacterium sp.
GGTTATTTCCGTCTAATTTTAATCCTTTTTTATGGGTAATAATCATAGGAATTTTAGTCCCATCTTTTGATTTAAAGAAAACTTGTGAAGACACATATTTTTCACTGTTGAAATCTACAACTGGTTTTTTGTAAACAGAAGAAATTCCTTCATCTGCATTAAAGCTATAAATAGTAGCAGGTGTGGTATAATTGGTAAATGAAAAATACAATTCAGCATCCTTGGTTTTTCCATTAAAGCCAGAGGCCGTTCCTATTCCTGGCAAAGTAACTTCGCGAATAAAAGTGCCTTTGTAATTGTATTGTTTCACTAACGAAATAGCATCTTTCATGTAAGTAGCGAAAATAAATCCCGCTCCAGTACTTGGCGACAAAACGTTTTCTGTTTCTTGAATAAAATCAACCCAATTTTCTTGATTTGGATTACTAGCATCTACGCAAACAATTCTTTTGTTGGGCGCATTTATATTGGTAGCAATATATAATTTTGAACCTAAATTGTCAATCACATCTACATCAAAATCAAAGGTGGTTACAATTGGAACAATTTCAGAATTTGGGACGCTTAAATCTTTAAGATACAATTCGTTTCCAGAGGTAGAATTTGCTGCAGAAATAAATAAATACCGATCGTCTTCAGAAACACTTCCACCAACATAACGGCGTTTTTCTTGATCTCCGAAAATAATTGTATCTGTTTTTTGAGCTGTTCCTAATTTGTGAAAGTACAATTTGTGTTGATCGGTTTTTGCGGAAAGTTCGCTTCCTTTCGGTTTTTCATAACTTGAATAGAAAATCCCTTCATTTCCTTTCCAAGAAAGTCCGCTAAATTTCACATCAACTAAGGCCGCATCTATTTCTCTTTTAGTTTTAGCATTAATGAAAATTACAGTTCTCCAGTCGCTTCCAGCTTTTGAAATGGAATAGGCTACTAAAGATCCATCTTTAGAAAAACTTACCGCATCAAGTGAAGTTGTGGCATCTTTTGAAAAAGTATTTGGGTCTAAAAACAGTTCTTCTTTCCCAGATTTATTGGTTCTGTACAATACCGATTGGTTTTGCAAACCATTATTTTTGTAAAAATAAGTGTAATCGCCTTCTTTGAATGGTGCGGAAATTTTCTCGTAGTTCCATAGTTTTTCCATTCTTTCTTTAATTTTATTTCTAAAAGGAATTTTAGATAAATAATCAAAGGTTAATTTATTTTCTTCCTTTACCCAAGAAGCCGTTTCGGTAGATTTATCGTCTTCTAACCAACGGTACGGGTCGTTAATTTCAGTTCCAAAGTACGTGTCAATGGTTTCTGTTTTCATGGTTTCTGGATACGCAAACGGTTCCGATTTTTGATTTTGACAGAATGAGGCTATTGAAGTAGTTACAGCCATTAGGGTTATTATTTTTTTCATTAGACTTTAGTTTTATAGTACAAAAATAGGTTGTTATTTTCTAAATATTGAAATTTATTCCCAAAACTATATTTCTTCCAATATTTGGGATTCCATCGGTTTTCAATCGAGACAAATGGGCTATATAACTTTTATTCAATAGATTATTCCCATTTAAATTGATATTAAATGCGGTTTTCCCAAACTTCAAATCGCCACCAATTCCAAAATTTACTAAAAGATAACCATTCGATTTTGTTTCAAATCCACTCACATTTTTTTGATGGAATGTATTGGAAATATTGAACGTTGCAAAACCATCTTTCAACCAACTTTTAACATTGAATTCTGCGCGAAGCGAATTGTTCCAATTGTTTGCGGGGATTAACGGCAAGAAATCACTCCCGAGACCTCGGGATTGTTTTTTACCTGTTACGGTTTCAAAACTACTTTCAAAATGTAACCAGTCTAAAGGATGTGGGTGAAAATGAAGGCCAATTTCACCCCCATATAATTTCGCATTGTTTTGGATATAATTAAAAACATCATTTCCAGCAATAATTAAACCCGACGGATTGGTGTAAATATAGTTGTTGATGTGATTGTAAAAACCATTTGCAAAAAACTCAAAATGACTGTTTTTATATTCCAAATTTAAGTCTGTTTGAACATTTTGCTCTGTTTTTAAACTGCTATTTCCAATTTCATAGCGGTTTGTTCCTTCGTGAACGCCGTTGGAAGTTAATTCTGCTAAATTTGGAGCTCGAAAACCAGAAGCTAAATTGAGACGTAAAGTCAAGTTATTAGTTAAATTGGTTTTGTATCCAAGTGACCCATTGATGCTGTTGTATGTTTTGTCGATTGCCTCAAAAGAACCCTCTTCACTCAATATTCCTTGGCTTTCACTTGTAATTTTTCGATTGTCAAAACGAATTCCCGCTTGAAAAACATTCGATTTCCATTCGTAATTGGCAGTTCCAAAAACGCCAAAATCAGCAGTGGTTGCATTAGGAATTAAAAATTCTACACCTGAATTTAAGTTGGTTTGGTGCATTCCTTGAATTCCGAGAATAGATTCCAATTTGCCAATTTTTGGCAAATGGTATTTCAAATCATAATTCAAGGTTTTCAGTTTCATGTGTAAAATCGCAATATCGCTGTCTTCAAATTCACTTCTGTCATTTGAAATGTAACCCAAGTCAATATCTAATTTAGAATTTTTTAGAAAAACAGTTGAATTCATACTCAACAAATGATTGAAAACGCCTTGTTTAGGATACTCTGTGTTGTAATTTGTGGTTTGTTCTGCAATGCCATTTTCTGGAATTCCTAAATCCAATTTATTGAAATTGTATCTCAAAACAGTTGAAAAATGAGCATTGCTATAGCCAATACCACTCTTGAAATCTTGTTCATTAAATCTTGTATTTGTAACTCGATTTCCATCTGTAATTGTATAATCAGCATGTACATTATAGCTTCCGCGAACCAAGAATTTCCAATTTTCGGTTGATGTTTTTAATCCTAAAGAGGAGTTGCTTCCTAGCGTATTTGAAAATAATTTCTGATTAAAATCGCCTTGAAAAGTATTTGTTTTCGCAAATTTTTCTGGATTAAAATACAAAACACCGCCTAACGCATCGGAGCCGTAAAGCAAAGAAGCTGGGCCTTTAATAATTTCTACACTTTCAACTCCAGCATCGTTCAATCCCAACCCGTGTTCGTCTCCAAATTGTTGGTTTTCTATTCGAACACCTTGTGAATACACCAAAACCCGATTGCCACTCAAACCCCGAATAACAGGTTTTCCAATGGAAATTCCCGTTGAAACCTGAGAAATCCCCGGAATAGTCGCCAACCCTTCTATCAAAGTTGCCGTTCCTTTTTGTTGCAACCCTTTCATACTTTCGTGCTCCACTTTCATTACATTTAGTGATTGTAATTTGTTGAAAGCCGTTGCGACAATCACTTCATCCATTTGAAATGCCGTTGCCTCTAAAATAAGATCTAATTTATTTTCACCGTTTTGAACTGTAATTGTCTTGTTTTGAGTTCCAAACCCAAGTGCCGAAAATGCAATTCTGATGTTTCCTAAAGGGAGATTATTAATGTTATAATTTCCTTTTTCATCTGTTGATGTACCTTTATGTAAATCAGAAATATACACAGCAACTCCTTTAATGGGTTGGTTTTCTTTATCTGTTATGTTTCCTGATATTTTATTCTGTGCATTTAGCAATGCCGAAAACCCTAAGAATAGGGCAATTATTATTTTTTTCATTTGGAATTTTTAATGTTATTGTACTTTAACTGCTAAAAGCGTTAAGCCACTGATTTAATTCAGATTAAACATTAAAAATGGGTGGGCCGCGAAGAAGATTTGAATTTCCAGGAAATGTTTTAAATACTTCGTAATAGTAGAATTTATTTGGATGTTCAACAGGTTCGTTTAGCGTTATTAAAACCGTAAATGCTGAATTTACTGCAGCACTGAAAGAAAATTTACAAACAAAACAATCTTCTGCCGAATGATGTTGGTGTGTGATTTCATGTTTAGAAGTACTTTCATGAATACATTTTGATTCGGCAGCTTCTTTTTTAAAATGGGCATAGGAATCGAAGGATTGAAACAATATCGAAAACAATATTGCAATCATTAAAGAAAAATGAATATGTAGTACTTTATTTTTCACTAAACGCAAATTTAAAAAAGGAAATAAGAAAACCGTTTATTTTAACAAAGTTTGTGATTTGTAAAATAAACGGTTTTTATAAGTAAATTGGAATTATACCAACTCGTTCGCCACTAAATATTCTGCAATTTGAACCGTATTTGTGGCAGCGCCTTTCCGTAAATTATCGGCAACAATCCACATATTTAGCGTGTTTTCTTGACTTTCGTCCCGACGAATTCTACCTACAAAAACTTCGTCTTTTCCTTGTGCGTAAATTGGCATCGGATAGGTAAAAGTGTCATTATTATCTTGAACCACAACTCCGTCAGTATGATGCAAAATAGAACGCACTTCATTTACATCAAAATCAGAAGTAAATTCTACGTTTACCGCCTCGCTATGTCCGCCAACAATTGGCACACGAACCGCTGTAGCTGTAACTTTTATGGAATTGTCACTTAATATTTTCTTGGTTTCACGAACCAATTTCATTTCTTCTTTTGTGTATCCGTTGTCTTCAAAACTGTCGCATTGTGGAATTGCATTTCTATGAATTGGGTATTTATAAGCCATTTCACCTTGAATTCCTGCGTATTCATTTTCCAATTGTTGCACCGCCTTTACTCCAGTTCCAGTTATGGATTGATAAGTTGAAACAATTACACGTTTTACATTGTATTTTTTATGCAACGGCGCCAAAACCAAAACCATTTGAATAGTAGAGCAATTTGGATTTGCAATAATCTTATCTTCTTTTGTCAATTCGGAAGCATTAATTTCAGGAACAATCAATTTTTTTGTTGCATCCATTCTCCATGCTGAAGAGTTGTCGATTACAGTTGTTCCTGCTGCTGCAAATTTTGGAGCCCATTCTAAAGAAGTTTCTCCGCCTGCAGAAAATAAGGCAATGTCTGCTTTCATGTCGACAGCGGTTTGCATTCCAACGACTTTGTGTTTTTTTCCTTTGAAATCAATTTCTTTACCCACAGATTTCTCTGAAGCTACAAGGATTAATTCTGTTACAGGGAAATTTCTCTCTGCCAAAACTTGAAGCATTATTTCTCCAACCATTCCTGTAGCACCAACAACTGCAATTTTCATAGTAATATCTTTTAAATTTATTTGCAAGGCAAAAGTACTTAATTATCATTTCAAAACAACAAGCTTCACAAAAAATCACAAATTGTTAAATTTGTAACAAAAAAGAACCACGCTCTAGGCGTGGTTTAGTTAGAATATGTAATGTAGCGGTATTATTTTTTTAATAAATCTCTTATTTCAGTCAATAATTCTTCTTGTGTTGGACCTTTTGGAACTGGTATTTCAGCAACTTCATGTTTATTTTTATAGGTGTTTATCCCTTTGATAATTAAAAATAATACAAAGGCAATAATTACAAAATTAATTAATGAAGACAGAAACATTCCATATTTCACACCTCCAAAAGCTACTAATTGTTCTATTTCCGATAGTTTTGCAGCTTCCAAAGCAGGTTTCAAAAGAAGCGGTGTTATAACGTCTTCGATTAAAGAGCTAACAATTTTTCCGAAGGCGGCACCAATAATAACCCCAATTGCCAAATCAATAACGTTGCCTTTCATCGCAAAGGCTTTAAATTCTGAAAGCATTCCCATACTGTAGTTGTTTTATGATAAATAAGTTAAGTCTAATGTACTAAAAAAGGGGCAAACAAAGATTAATAATGTTTTATTCCCGATAAAAAACCCGTTTTACCCTTTGAGAAATGCTTGTAAGGATTTCATAGGGAATGGTTTCCAATTTTTCTGCTATAAAAGTAACGGTTGGGCTATTGCCAAATAAAATCACTTCATCTCCTTCATTACAGATAATTTCAGAAATATCTACCATAAGCATGTCCATACAAACGCTTCCAATAATGGTAGCTTTTTGATTGTTAATCGTTACAAATCCCAAACCATTCCCCCAACGTCTTGAAATTCCATCGGCATAACCAATAGGAATTGTAGCAATTATTGAAGTTTTTTGAGCTACAAATCGTCTTCCATAACCCAC
>JBIPNF010000159.1:0-6057 GCA_044373885.1 Flavobacterium sp.
TCTTTTCATTGTCTTGATAATAATAAACAAATTCGTCTTTTGAAAGTGTTTGGGAATACATATAATCAAAGGCTCCTACATTTTGCAAATAATCCCCAAAACCAGGATCTCCTTTGAATTTGTTTTTATTTTTAGGTACCATGTGATAATCTATTACTTCCATCTTTTCATTGAAAACGAAAAGGTATAAATCCAAAATATACGAGGAATCTTGAGAGCGTCCACCACCGTTAAACAATTTGCCAACATCATACACAGACGGGTCAAAACCTTCTGCAATAACAATTGTTTTCCCATCTGATGTTCTTTGAAAATCTAGAAATTGAATGTACCCACTTCCTTTAATTTTCCCGCTTTTATTAATGGGAAGTTTATCCCCCAAATCGGTCCATTTAAAATAACTTCGATCAAGTTCTTTCCCCGTTTTGCGGTCATAAATCAATTTTACAAAACCCCTAATTTCATCTTCGGTATAGGATTGCCCTTTTCTGTAATCATAAATTTGCTTAAAGACTATAACTTTATCTTCTTCTAAAATAACTTTTTTCAAAATACATACATTTAGAGAATCCTGCAAAGGAAGCTGTAGGTCTAATTTTCCAGTTTCATTAGAAATAAGTACAATCGATTTTTTATATACCTTACCTTGTCCGCTAAACAAACTAAATACAATGTCTTTTTTATCTGAATCGATATAGGAATAATTTTGAGAAAATCCTTTCTTTTCTTGGTTGTATTTATTAGACCATTTTTCGACTCCTTTAGCATCAATATATTTAAATTCGTTTTGACTTGTTCTGTAATAATCGTCCCTTTTGTTAATTAATAACAAACCGTTTGACTTCAAATTAATATACTGCATTGGCTCTGATTCCTCTTCTACAGCTGAACCAACATAAAGATTACTGTCTTTTTCTATTTTATTAAAGGCGAAAATCTCATACGAAGGTTTCATTTCAAAAGTTGTTAAATCAAGTTGTCTGAATAAATTTCCAACAATTCCTTCGCCAATTAAACCCGAATTATAATATTCCCCCGTTGAGAAATAAAGTGTGTTTTCTTTCTTAATGACTTGTCTCAAAACTATTTTTGGAACGGCCCCCATTATTCTGTTTCTGTGAGATGTAAATATATTTGACGCGACTTTATTTAAATTTTTGTCGAGAAGTACATATTCTAAAATAAATTCTTTCTTACTCGTTCTGTCTTTTTCAAACAGCAAAAAATATCCATAAATATCTTTTTGATTGTCATCAAATATGATTCTTGACGATAAAAATTTGTTACTTGATAATTCGCCAATTTTTTTTATTTGGGCAAAGCTTAGTAACGTTGTAAAAAGCAATAAAAACAGTAATTTGATTTTCATGATTTAGTAAAATTTATATTAATTAGTTAAGTTTAATTATTTTTAGGTTTCGAATACTATTCAAAAAACTTTTTCTCCGCTTCAAAAAAATAACATTTGGCTCTTAAAATACTGCTTAATAATTTATTCTTTCAAGTCTAATTTCAGAATCATAATTTTTTTCATCGTTAGAAACTTCTCTCAATAAAATATATCCATTCTTAGCTTTTATTGGATAAATCCGACCGTTTTTAGAAGTTAATGGCACTTTTTGAAAGTCAAAAACCCCATCAACATAAGTTATTACTCCTAAAATCCATTTTGGGTCTCTTCGAGAACTATAACTAACTTTTTCATTATCCGAATAGTAAAAAACATAGCCACCACCTGGTAATTTTTGAGAATACATATAATCAAAAGCGCCCATGTTTTCTAATGAACTTCCATAAGCCTCAATTTTATCTATCTTATTTACAAATTTGTCAATTTTGTTAAAACTTAATACTTTCAGTTTTTCATCCAATACGATAGTAAATAAATCTAAGATTTTAGTACTTGATTCTGGTTTGTATCCTTCAGCAATAATAACTGTTTTTCCATCTTTGTCACATTTGAATTCTAAGAAATGAATAAAGCCATAACTTTTGATTTTACCATTTTCATCGATATCCAATTCCCCTGCTAACGCATCCCATTTAAAGAAATCTTCACTTAGTTGTTTTCCTGTTTTTTGATCGTAAACCATCTTAACATAGCCTTTTTTTCTATCGTATCTGTAGTCACCCTTATCATCAAAATCATAAACAGAAGCAAAAACAATAATTTTATTGTCTATGACTTGAAGGTTTTCAAATATTAATGAAGATGCAGCACTTGCCAAACTAATTTCAAACTTTCTCTCTCCTGTCGCTTCATCTAAAATATCAAAACTTAATTCTGGAGTTACATCGTTGTCTTTTTTATAAAATTTCTTAATAAAAACAAAATCATTCTCAACATTCATGTAGTAATTGTACTTGTAGAATGATTTAGATTTTTCATCCTGATTGAACTTATAAACCCATTTTTCTTGAAAATCCATATCGAAATAATGAAATTCTTTTTGTCTATTCCCTTTCGTTTTTGGCGCATTTGGATAGGACGCTGCAATTGTCTCATTCATAGCACTCATATAATCCAAGTCTGAAACTAAAAATCCACCATTAGTTGTCAACTTAGCAAATCTCATCTCTTTCATCTCTTTCATCATTTTGGAAGGATGTTGCATATCAAGCTTTTCAGTTTGCAGTTGGAATTTATAATTTTTATTGAAATAATTTTGCGAAATAGTAAAATCTTTCAAATTTAATACCCGAAACCCAGTTGTACCTTTGTCTGAAACCATTCTGTCCATTAACGATTCTACCATCGGATTACTTTGACCAATTGCCACAAACAAATTATCCTTGCTTTTCTTTGCAAAATAAATACAAGAACTTAATTTTATCAACCAAGAACTAAAGGTTTCTTGAGCAAAACTTGAAGTTCCAACTTTATTCAGGTTTTTATCTAATAATACCAAATCAAATACCGATTCATTAGCGTCGACTTTGTCTTTTTCAAACAAAAGTAAATACCCATAAATATTCTCGTTATCTTCTTCATAAATAATCTTAGAATCCAACAATTTGTTACTTGATAATTCGCCAATCTTTTTTATTTGGGCAAAGCTTAGTACCGTTGTAAAAAGCATTAAAAACAGTAATTTGATTTTCATGATTTAGTAAAATTTAGGATTAGTTCATTAAGTTCGTTTCTTCGTAAGTTCCTAATAAAATTTAAAAACTGGTTGTAGCCCTCTGAAAAATTCGGGTTTTCGGTTTCTAAATATTTATTAAGGGTATAATTCATTCTGTATTCTCTCAATTTGACCAGATTTTCATATATCATATTTCTATAATAAGTATCGCCCAGATCTTGCTTGTATTTTAGCAACGAATGGTACAGGGACTTTCCATATTCTTCAATGAAATACAATCCAAAAACATATTCTTTGTCGATTTCCTTTTTTGATTCCTCATAAGTACCCGATTCTATTTTTTGAGAAATTGATTTAATGTTGAACGTTGTTGTTAATAATGAAATGCGAACATCACAATCTGGGTGGGTTCTGAGCGAATCAACATCAAATTTCTTTTTGTCTTTTTGATAGTTGTAATTGTTGACCAAATCACTTTTTAACCATTCCTCATTAAATTTTAAGTTCTGACTATTGAATATTTTTATAAAATCTGATTTTTCTAACGAATCCGAAACGACGTCAATATTCTTTAATATTTTTAATGCTTCCACCGCTTGCAAATTAAAATCTGGGTATGCCTTTCTAAAATACAAATATCCTAATGAATCCGCTGCAATTTCTTTTTTTCTGCTTTCCCTTCTATCGCCATAAACTAAATTTTTCATTAATTCTGACGCCAATGCACCTTTATTAAATTTTTGCTTGTCAATACTTTTTGTTTTTTGCTTCAACTCTTCCGAATTGTATTTATTAAGCCTCTTCACAATTCCTTCGTGAACATGATTCAATTTTTGATGAGCAATTTCATGAGAAATAACAAACGCAAGTTGGTATTCATTTTTTAAATCTCGTAGCAAAGGCAAGTTAATTACTACAATGTTTTCTCCATTATTATAGGCATTACTTTCATCGCTAAAGGCCAATAAAAGCTTAATGTCGCTGTTAGCAAGTTCTGAATTATTATTTTTCAACCGTTCAAAAATAGTTTCAAATAGAGAAATATAATTTTTATTTTCAAAAAACACTCCTTTGTCAATCAGCGAAATGAAATCTTTTTTATTGTCGAGGTACATTTCTTCAAATTGATTTCTAATTTTCCGAGACATTCCAACTTCCAAAACAGCTTGATTTTTTATGGTTTGTGTATTATAAAATTCCTTAAGAGAATCCCTATAAACATGATTGGTAGTGTCAATTATCACTGCGTTTTGGGCAAAAGAAAACTCCATGAAAAAAAATGCTATCAAAAACATTATTTTCACGGAGTACTTTTTATTAAATAATGGCAGAGCCAATTATACTTTTGCTTTCATCAACCAATTTTTCATTGAAACTTCATTTTCGATAATCGATTTTAAATCAGCAATATTCACGCGGTCTTGTTTCATCGTATCTCTATGACGAATCGTAACCGTTTGGTCTTCTATCGTTTGGTGATCAACCGTAATGCAGAAAGGAGTTCCCAACGCATCTTGTCTTCTGTATCGTCTTCCAACAGCGTCTTTTTCATCATACGCAACATTGAAATCCCATTTCAAATCGTCTATAATTTGATGTGCAATTTCAGGCAATCCGTCTTTTTTTACCAATGGGAAAATTGCTGCTTTTGTGGGCGCTAGAACCGATGGTAATTTTAATACAGTACGAACCGAACCGTCTTCCAAAGTTTCTTCTTTCAAAGAATTTGAGAAAACCGCCAAGAACATTCTGTCTAATCCAACAGAAGTTTCCACGACATACGGTGTATAATTGGCATTAGTTTCGGTATCAAAATATTGTAATTTCTTTCCAGAAAATTTTTCGTGCGCTTTCAAATCGAAATCCGTACGAGAGTGAATTCCTTCTAATTCTTTGAATCCAAAAGGGAAATTAAACTCAATATCAGCTGCAGCATTGGCGTAATGGGCTAATTTTTCGTGGTCGTGAAAACGGTAATTTTCCTTTCCTAAACCCAGTGATAAATGCCAATTCAAACGGGCTGTTTTCCAATGTTGGTACCATTTCATTTCTTCGCCTGGTTTTACAAAAAACTGCATTTCCATTTGTTCAAACTCCCGCATACGAAAAATAAATTGCCTTGCAACAATCTCATTTCTAAAAGCTTTACCGGTTTGTGCAATTCCAAAAGGAATTTTCATTCTTCCCGATTTTTGAACATTCAAAAAATTCACAAAAATTCCTTGAGCCGTTTCTGGACGCAAATACAAGTCCATTGCGGTATCTGCTGAAGCGCCTAATTTGGTTCCAAACATCAAGTTAAACTGACGCACTTCGGTCCAATTTCTTGACCCCGATTCAGGACACGCAATTTCTAATTCTTCAATTAAGGATTTCACATCTTCAAGGTTTTCATCGCCTAAAGATTTTGCCATTCTTGCCAGAATCTCGTTTTTCTTAGACAAATACTCAACTACGCGTGCATTTGTAGCAACAAATTCCTCACGGTTGAAAGCTTCGCCAAAACGAACACTTGCTTTTTCTATTTCTTTTTCCGCTTTTTGATTGAGCTTTTCAGCATAATCTTCAATCAAAACGTCGGCTCTGTATCTTCTTTTAGAATCTTTGTTGTCAATTAATGGATCGTTAAAGGCATCCACGTGGCCGGATGCTTTCCATGTTGTGGGATGCATCAATATTGCGGCGTCAAGTCCCACAATATTTTCGTTCAGTTGCACCATCGATTTCCACCAGTATTCTCTGATGTTTTTCTTTAATTCTACACCGTTTTGAGCATAATCATAAACTGCACTCAAACCATCGTATATTTCGCTTGACGGAAAAATAAATCCGTATTCTTTTGCATGCGAAACTACATTCTTAAATAAATCTTCCTGTTTTGCCATAATGATGCAAAAATATAAAAAGTGAAATTAATAAATGCATTTAAAATGTACTTTGAACGTTACTTTTTGTTATTTTTATAGATAAT
>JBIPNF010000160.1:0-5988 GCA_044373885.1 Flavobacterium sp.
ATTATATTTGTAAGGATAAACATTCAAAAACTGATCCCACAAAATTAGTTTCAACGCCACAAATTCAAAAAGTTATAATAATCAATTAAACTATTAGAATTTATGAATACCATTTTAGCTCGTTCAGGCAATTATTTCGACACTTACTTCAGTTCAATAAACGTACGCAAAATAGAATTAGTTATTCTTCGTGTAGCCGTTTTTTCATTCTTGCTGCATTTAGTACTTATATTTTTAGGTAACAATTTTTTATTATTCGAACATTTTCAGCACAGTTATCTAAAAGCAATTTACACCCCTTTTAGTTTTATTTTGCTATATGAAGTTTTTTTATTGGTCATTATCATACCAAAATCAATATCTGAATTTATAGGAAAACAATTTGAAGTAATTACGTTAATTACTCTTCGAAGTTTTTTTCATGATATTGCCGAACTCGATTTAAAAAACTCCATTAACATCTTTAATCCAGAATTTATAAGTTTGTTATATGACTTATGTGCCGCATTGGTAATGCTAAGTTTAACCATTTTATATTATAAAATTTATCAAAATGTTGCTAAATCAGAAGTCATCAACGAGCTAAATAATTTTATCAATATAAAGAAAATAGTCTCACTAGGAATGATTGTTATTTTATTATTATTAAGCTTAAGTAGCTTATTCAATTGGAGTTTTGAAATGTATGAAGCATTACAAACCAATAAAAATTTTCCAAATTCAAATACTGTATTCTATTCTGATTTTTTCTCCATTATGATTTTTGTTGATGTTTTGCTATTAATTATATCATTTACATATCACTTTTCATTTTTCACAATTTTCAGAAATGCCAGTTTTATAATTACAACTATTTTAATACGTATGTCATTAACCATCGAAAAACCAATGAACTATATCATTATCTTAATTGGGTTTTTATTTTCAATTTTCTCATTCTATCTTTTTGGATTACGAAAAAAAATAGGAAAATAACCGATTATAAAATTTACGAATTTTAATCGTTTTTTAGAGGAAACTCATATCCTTTAAATTAAGTGATTCAATACAAATAACAATTTCAAATTCGTATTTGCACCATTGAAACAAGGAAACTTTTTGTACCCGCCTAAAAAACGTATATTTGCAGCAAATTTACATTTTATGACTACTTTCGAGCAATTCAATCTTCCAAAATCAGTTCAAAAAGCAATTGACGATTTAGGATTCGTTACACCTACTCCAATTCAGGAAAAATCTTTTTCTGTAATTATGTCAGGTCGCGATATGATGGGGATTGCGCAAACAGGTACCGGGAAAACTTTTGCGTACTTGTTGCCTTTATTGAAACTATACAAATTTACGCCAACCGATACTCCAAAAATTGTAATCTTGGTTCCTACACGGGAATTGGTGGTGCAAGTTGTTGAAGAGGTGGAAAAATTAACGAAATATATGTCGGTGCGAACCATCGGGATTTTTGGCGGTGTGAATATCAACACACAAAAAAAATCGGTGTACCAAGGAATTGATATTTTGGTGGGAACGCCAGGACGTGTGATGGATTTGGCTTTGGACAGCGTAATCCGTTTTGACGATACGCAAAAATTAGTCATTGATGAATTTGACGAAATGTTGAATTTGGGTTTCCGAGTTCAATTGACTTCTATACTGGCAATGATGACGAGAAACAAACGTCAAAACATTCTTTTTTCAGCTACAATGACCGATGAAGTAGATGCAATTTTGAATGACTTTTTCGATTTTCCTGAAGAAGTAACACTTGCCGCATCAGGAACTCCTTTAGAAAACATTAAACAAATTAGCTATAACGTTCCAAATTTTAACACGAAAGTAAACCTGTTAATTCATTTGCTTGAAACCGATGAATCGATGGAACGCATATTGGTTTTTGTGAACAATAAAAAGATTTCGGATATGCTTCACGAGCGAATTGAGGAACATTTTGACGGACAATTTGGGGTAATTCACTCGAATAAATCTCAGAATTATCGTTTGAGTACAATGGCTTCTTTTCAAGAGGGAAATTTGAGAGGGATTATTACAACCGATATTATGGCGAGAGGTTTGGATATTTCCAATATTTCGCACGTAGTGAACTTTGAAGCGCCCGAAATGCCCGAATTGTACATGCACAGAATTGGTAGAACGGGTCGTGCCGATGCTACGGGAACCGCGATTAGTTTTATTACGCCACGGGAAGAAGATTTCAAAACTGAAGTGGAAGAATTGATGGGTCAAGTGCTTGAAATAATTGAATTTCCTGAAGTTGTAGAAATTTCATCTAAATTAATTGAACCTGAAAAAGACAAACAACCCATTAAGTTTTTATTGAAAAAACCTAAATTAGATGGTGATGGCGCTTTTCACGAGAAATCAAAAAAGAATAAAAAAGTCAATCTTGGAGGACCATCAAAAACCAAAAAGAAAGTTTCGGGTTCTGTAAATAGAAACATGCTGAAAACAAGAGATAAAAAACGTAAAGACAAGAAATAATTCTTGATTGTTACTTGATAATTGATAATTGATTGCTATTTTTGACAAACGCTAATTAGAATGCAATTTAAACATCCAGAAATACTCTATTTCCTCTTTTTATTGGTAATTCCAATTCTGGTTCATTTGTTCCAATTAAGACGTTTCAAAAAAGAATATTTCACGAATGTTCGCTTCCTTAAAGAACTTTCTATCCAAACTCGGAAAAGTTCAAAAATCAAAAAATGGTTGCTTTTAATTACGCGAATGTTAGTATTATCAGCAATAATCATTGCATTTGCACAACCTTTTTTCCAAGCCAAAGACAAAAAAAACACAACCAATGAAATGTATATTGTTTTAGACAATTCGTTTTCAATGCAGGCAAAAGGAAAAAAAGGCGAACTTTTGAAACGTGCGGTTCAGGAATTATTAGAAAACACTCCTGAAAAACTGACTTTTTCACTGATTACCAATTCGGAAACTTTTTGGAATACCAACATAAAATCGATTCAAAAAGAAGTACAAAATCTTACCTATAGCGGTTTGCAATTCCAGCTTGAAAGTGCTATGGCAAAAATAAAATCTCGCAAAACACCTTTCAACAAAGACGTTATTATTATTACAGATGCCGTAGGATTGGAACAAAAACAATTGAAAAGTATTGATTCGGAATTCAATACATATTTTATAAACCCTGATGCACAGCAAAAAAATAACATTTCAATTGACAGTGTTTTTATCCAACAAAACTTAAATGATTTTTATGAAATTGGCGTGAAACTGACTTCTTACGGTGAACAAAAAAATGCAATTCCAATAGCTTTGTACAATGAAAACAAACTCATTGCAAAAACATTATTAAAATTTGAAACCCAAGTAAAAACTATCAATTTTACAATTCCAAAAAAGGATTTTAACGGTTATGTTTCCATAAATGATTCCGGTTTATCGTATGATAATACGTTCTATTTCAGTATTTCAAAACCAGAGAAAACCAATTTAATTAGCATTGGAAAATCAGAAAAAAGCAGCTTCTTGTCTCGGATTTATACAGAATCTGAATTCAATTATTCGAATTCAACTATTGAAACTTTAGATTACAACGCCATTGAAAAGCAAGATGTAATTGTGCTAAATGAATTAGAAAAAATACCACAAGCATTGGAAACTAACCTAAAATCGTTTGTTGAAAAAGGCGGTAATTTAGTTGTAATTCCTTCCAATGAAAATTCAACCTCCGATTTGAACCGCTTTTTGGGAATGTTTGGAAAAATACAATTTAGCGCTTTACAAAACACTAATAAGTTAGTTACCAAAATTGCTTTTCAACATCCCTTGTTCCAATCCGTTTTTGAAAAAAAAATCGTTAATTTTCAGTATCCAAACTTAAAGCAATCTTTTGGAGTTTCAAGTCCAAATCTGCCCGTTTTAAGTTTTGAAGATCAAAGTATGTTTTTAACAGCACTGCAAAACCAAATTTCGGCTGTTTATGTGTTTTCGGCACCTATAAATAAAGTAAATTCTAATTTTCAGAATTCCCCATTGATTGTTCCTTTGTTTTATAATATGTCGCAAAATTTGCAAAAAACAGGTGTAAATGCGATGACAATTGGAGAAAACAAACCCTTTTTAGTTACAACCAATCTATCAAAAGATGAAATTGTAAATGTGAAAAATGCATCAGAAAAATTCATGCCAATTCAACAAATATTGAATTCTAAAGTCAAACTTTTATTCCATGATTTTCCAACCACTGCTGGTAATTTCGGAGTTTACAAACAAGATAATTTCATTCAAAATATCAGTTTTAATTACAATCGATCTGAAGGAAATTTGGCTTTAGCCAATAGTAATTTATTATCCGATTACAAAGTGGTTAACTCTATTGATATTATATTTAATAGTTTACTTTCTGAACGAAGTAACAATGAAGTTTGGAAATTATTTGTCCTATTAACCCTATTATTTTTAGTTTTAGAAGTAATAATTCAAAAATTTATAAAATGAACATCATCCTCCGCAAAGCGAAAATTATTGATTCGAAAAGTCCTTTTCATAACCAAATTGTAGATGTAAAAATCAATGACGGAAGTATTGAAAAAATTGGAATTAATCTGCCTAAAGAAAGTGGTTTTGAAGACATTATACTTGAAAATCTTCATCTTTCTGAGGGATGGTTTGATAGTAGTGTTTCGCTTGGAGAACCCGGATTTGAAGACCGAGAAACCATAGCAAACGGACTCAATGTTGCTGCAAAAAGTGGTTTTACCGCAATTGCTTTACAGCCCAACTCCTATCCGATTATTGACAATCAATCGCAAATCAATTTCGTAAAAAATAAAGCTACGGGTTTCGCTACCGAATTATTTCCAATTGGTGCTTTCACAAAAGAAAGTGAAGGGAAAGATATGGCAGAATTATTCGACATGAAAAAAGCGGGAGCTATTGCTTTTGGAGATTATAATAAAAATATTGATAATGCCAATCTACTGAAAATAGGATTGCAATATGTTCAAGATTTTGACGGATTACTACTCGCTTTTTGTCAAGATGCTACCATAAAAGGAAATGGAGTTGCTAATGAAGGCGAAGTTTCTACACGGTTAGGATTGAAAGGAATTCCAAACTTAGCCGAAGAACTTCAGCTGTCTCGAAACCTCTTTTTATTAGAATATACAGGTGGTAAAATGCACATTCCAACAATCTCAACTACAAAATCAGTTGAACTAATTAAAAATGCTAAGTCCAAAGGACTGAACGTTACTTGTAGTGTTGCCGTTCATAATTTGGTGATAACCGACGAAAAATTAGGCGGTTTTGACACCCGATTCAAAGTTTCCCCTCCTTTGAGAACTGAAACGGACCGAAATGCATTATTAGCAGGTGTTTTGGACAATACCATAGATATGATAACTTCAGATCATAATCCGATTGATATTGAACATAAAAAAATGGAATTTGATGGAGCTAAAAATGGAACAATCGGCATGGAAACTGCTTTTGGAGCATTAACAACGGTGCTACTATTAGAGAAAGTGATCGAAAAATTATCAGCTGGAAGAAATAGATTTGGAATTGAAAATAGTCCCATTAAAGAAGGTTCAATCGCCAATATCACACTTTTTAATCCAAATGGAAATTGGACATTCAACAAAGAAAACATCTTATCGAAATCGAAGAACTCTGCGTTTATTGGAGAAGAAATGAAAGGAAAAGTGTACGGAATTTACAATCAAGGAAAATTAATTTTAGCTTAAAAATTATATGGAAAACTCAGTAGAAGAGGGAAAAACAGCTGCAATAACAAGTTATATTTTGTTTATAGGTGTTTTGATTGCAATGTCAATGAACAGTGAAAGTAAAAATTCATTTGCATCGTTTCACATTCGTCAAGCATTAGGAATTTCATTAACTTTTATTTCTTTAGGCTTGATAATTAGCAATTTTGACAGCCTTATGATTTCCGCACCAATGTGGATTTCTGTATCTGTTTTATGGAGTTACGGAATT
>JBIPNF010000161.1:0-5961 GCA_044373885.1 Flavobacterium sp.
ACTTGCTTCGTAAATTAATAACATTGGAATAGCAACTATAATTTGGCTTACCACATCAGGAGGCGTTACAATTGCTGAAATTAGCAATACCACCACCACAGAATATTTTCTGTATTTTCTTAAAAACAGTGGTGTTACCAATCCTAATTTTGTCAAGAAATAAATAATTACAGGCAATTCAAAAAACAATCCACTTGCTATTACTGATGTTTTTATCATACTAATATAGGAGTCAATTGTGAATTGATTTTGCACCATTTTACTTATTGAAAAAGTTGCACAGAAATTAATTGACATTGGTACAATTACATAATATCCAAATAGTACTCCTGAAAAGAATAATATGGAAGCTATAAATATAAATACACGAACATTTTTTCTTTCTTTTTCATATAATGCAGGACTGATAAATTTCCAGAGTTCCCATAATATAAAAGGAAATGCAAGTATGAATCCTGCTGTAATACACGTCCAAATGAACATATTTACTTGTCCTTCCATACTTGTATTCTGAATGATGAAGGGTAATTCGGTAATGCAAATACTATCTGCAAAACCCAATTGGTGCGATAAATCACAGAAAAAAGTATAGGTAAAAAAATTAGGGCTTGTTGGTGCGAAAATTATGTTATCAAAAATAAAATCACTAAAAAAGTAAGTAATCCCAGCCATTATTAATACTGCCGAAGTACTTCGAACCAATAGCCATCTCAATTCCTCAAGATGATCTAAAAACGACATTTCATTCAACGCTTTTTTTGCCATTATACAATTCCTTCTTTTAAAATATCGTGTAAATGCAATACGCCTTTGTATTCTTCATTTTCAAGGACCACTAATTGTGTGATTGAAAAATCCTCCAAAATATTTAAAGCATCCGTTACCATAGCTGATAATTGAATCATTTTAGGGCTTTTTGTCATAATGTCTTTTGCGGTTAAGTGCGCAAAGGTATCGTTATTATTCAGCATTCTACGAATATCTCCGTCTGTAATTATTCCGATTACTTTATTGTTTTCGATCACGGCTGTAACCCCAAGACGTTTTTCTGAAATTTCAAAAATAACTTTTTTGATATTCGTTTCAGGCGAAACTTCAGGTTTGTGACTTTGATCGAGCATATCGCCCACGCGAAGCAATAATTTTTTACCCAATGCGCCACCAGGATGGTATTTGGCAAAATCTTGGGGATTGAATTCCCGAAGTTCTATCAAACATACCGCAAGTGCGTCGCCTATAACCAATTGGGCCGTGGTACTATTTGTAGGCGCTAAATTATTTGGACACGATTCGGAATCTACAGTAGTATCTAAAATAAAATCAGCTCCTTTTGCTAAAAAAGAGGAGGTGTTGCCTGTAATTGCTATTAACGTATTTCCGAAATGTTTCAAAATTGAAACCAAAACTTTTATTTCAGGACTGTTCCCGCTTTTTGAGATACAAATCACCACATCTTCGGGCTGAACCATACCTAAATCGCCGTGAATTGCTTCCGATGCATGCAAAAATAGCGATGGTGTCCCTGTAGAATTCATAGTTGCTACAATTTTTTGTGCGATAATGGCACTTTTTCCAATCCCGGTCACTACCAATCGGCCTTGGGAATTAAAAATAATTTCTGTAGCTTTCACAAAGTCATCTGTAAGTAAATCAGCTAGTTTAGCAATAGATTTGCTTTCGGATACGATTGTCGTTTTGGCAATTTCTAAAATATTTTTGTTTGTTTTCAAAACAGTTTTTTATAAAGTTTGTATTTATTAAAGAAAGTTGTATCTTTATGAGCCACAAATTTATGTAAAAATACTATTAACTAAGAATGAAATCTACCGAAATTGATATCCATAAGGAATTAAAAAAATATTTTGGTTTCAACCAATTTAAAGGTTTACAAGAACAAGTCATTAGAAGTCTTATCTCAGGAAAAAATTCTTTTGTAATTATGCCAACGGGCGGTGGAAAATCGCTTTGTTATCAATTGCCTGCATTAATGAATGAAGGAACAGCAATTATCGTGTCGCCACTAATCGCATTAATGAAAAACCAAGTAGATGCCATTCGAAGTTTGTCTTCAGAAAATGGAATTGCACATGTATTAAACTCCTCCTTAAATAAAACGGAAATCAATCAAGTTAAAAAAGATATTACTTCTGGATTGACAAAATTACTATATGTTGCGCCAGAATCTTTGGCAAAAGACGAATACATTAAATTTTTAAAGAACATCAATATTTCCTTTGTAGCCATTGATGAGGCGCATTGTATTTCGGAATGGGGTCACGATTTCCGTCCTGAATACAGAAATTTAAAAAATAGTATTAAGCTTTTGGGTAACGTTCCAGTTATTGGCTTGACTGCAACTGCAACGCCAAAAGTACAAGAAGATATTTTGAAAAACTTAGAAATGGCTGATGCCAATACTTTCAAAGCTTCCTTTAACAGGCCAAATTTATATTACGAAGTTCGCACCAAAACGAAAAACATTGAGGCAGATATTATTCGTTTTATCAAACAACACAAAGGAAAATCTGGAATTATTTATTGCCTAAGCCGTAAAAAAGTAGAAGCAATTGCCCAAGTTTTACAAGTTAACGGAATTAGTGCCGTTCCTTACCACGCAGGTTTGGATGCAAAAACACGAGCAAAACACCAAGACATGTTCCTCATGGAAGACGTTGAAGTGGTGGTGGCAACCATAGCTTTTGGAATGGGAATTGACAAACCCGATGTGCGATTTGTAATTCATCACGATATTCCAAAATCATTAGAAAGTTATTACCAAGAAACAGGTCGCGGTGGACGTGATGGTGGCGAAGGACATTGTTTGGCGTATTATTCTTATAAAGACGTAGAAAAACTAGAAAAATTCTTATCGGGAAAACCAGTTGCAGAACAAGAAATTGGTTTTGCACTGTTGCAAGAAGTTGTGGCTTATGCAGAAACTTCTATGTCAAGACGTAAATTTTTGTTGCATTATTTTGGTGAGGAATTCGATAGCGAAACCGGGGAAGGTGGCGATATGGATGACAATGTTCGCAATCCAAAGACCAAAGTTGAAGCGATGAATCAAGTGGTACAACTCCTTGAAATTGTTCGGGACACCAAACATTTATACAAATCAAAAGAGGTCGTTTATACCCTTACGGGGAAAGTAAACGCAATGATAAAAGCACACAGAACAGATTCTCAGCGCTTTTTTGGTTCCGGTGCTGCTTTTGAAGAGCGCTATTGGATGGCATTATTACGACAAGTTTTAGTTGATGGTTTATTATCCAAAGACATTGAAACGTATGGTATTATTAAAATCACCAATAAAGGATTGGATTTTATAAAAAACCCAGTTTCGTTTATGATGTCTGAGGATCATGAATATAATGAAACAGAAGATGAAGCAATTGTTACCGCTGCAAAATCTTCTGGAATTGCCGACGAAGCCTTGATGGTAGTTTTACGTGATTTACGCAAGAAAGTTGCCAAAAAACTAGGCGTTCCTCCTTTTGTTGTTTTCCAAGATCCTTCCTTAGAAGACATGTCGCTCAAATATCCTATCACAATGGACGAAATGAGTAATATTCACGGGGTTGGGGAAGGAAAAGCCAAGAAATACGGTAAAGAGTTTGTTGGTGTAATTCTTAATTATGTAGAGGAAAATGACATTCTTCGTCCTGATGATTTGGTTGTAAAATCTACGGGTGCCAATTCTATAAATAAATTATACATCATTCAAAATATCGATAGAAAATTAAATCTTGATGATATTGCTCGAGGCAAAGGACTGAATATAGATGCTTTGATAAAAGAAATGGAGCAAATTGTTTATTCTGGAACCAAATTAAACATTAAATATTGGATTGATGAAATTCTTGATGATGAACAACAAGAAGAAATTCACGACTATTTTATGGAATCGGAATCCGATAGTATTGAAGATGCACTAAAAGAATTTGATGGTGAATACGATATTAATGAATTGCGATTCATGAGAATTAAATTCATTAGCGAGGTTGCTAATTAAGTCGAATGTCCTAAATTCGAAAGTCATAAAGTCATAAAGTCGACGAAAGTCGAAAGTCGAATGTCCAAAAGGGGGAAATAGATTTTTTTATCCTTAACGCCATTCGACATTAAGACTTTTGACTTTCGACTAAAACACCTCACCCCGATGTGGTTTTAATTTATCTCGAACAGCAATCATATTGTCATCGGTTACAACCATAAATGCGATGGCGTGCATTTCATTTAGTATTGTAAATCCTGTGATATTCAAGGGTAGTTTTTCTGCTACAATATATTCTTTTAGATGAATTTCGTGATGTTCTGCCGTTTTTGTGGCTGCAGCTCCTCTAAAATCCCAAATTAATTTTATTTGTCGTGACATGTTTTTGTTTGTTGGGACAAAGTTATGTTTTTTTACCACAAAAGACACAAAGTTATTTGCCACAGATGCACAGATTTTAAAAAAGGCACAAAAGTTAACCGCAATGAGTGCAAAGATTAGAAAAGTTATTTGCCACAGATGCACAGATTTTTTTACTTCAAAAGGCACAAAGTTTTTAGCCACGAATTGCACTAATTCCCTCGAATTTTTAAAACCTAAAACCTAAAACCTTTTCATCTCTTTAAAACACCCATTATTAATCCACTTCAAATAACTACTTTTGTAATTCGATTAATCTAAATTCAAATGCCTCAAGAACTTCTACTTCAAGTATCGCCTGAAATTGCCGTAAACGAACAACTTCTCAAAGAACATGTTGCTAAATTGGTACGTATTTCATCCAATGAAATCAAGCATATTTCTATCTTAAAACGTTCTGTTGATGCCCGTCAAAAAGCAATTAAAATGAACTTGAAAGTGATGCTTTACTTTCTAGGTGACGAATTAATAAAAGAGAAAATTCAGCTTCCCGAATACAAAGAGGTTTCCAATGCACAAGAAGTTATTGTTGTTGGAGCTGGTCCTGCAGGACTTTTTGCGGCGCTACAATTAATTGAATTGGGCCTTAAGCCAATAGTTATTGAGCGTGGAAAAGACGTTCGTGGGCGTCGACGCGATTTAAAAGCTATCAATGTTGATCATATTGTCAATGAAGATAGTAATTACTGTTTTGGCGAAGGCGGTGCAGGAACTTATTCTGATGGAAAATTATATACCCGTTCCAAAAAGCGTGGTGATGTAACTCGAATATTAGAATTGTTAGTTGCTTTCGGTGCTTCCGCAGAAATTTTGATTGAAGCCCATCCACACATTGGGACCAATAAACTTCCACAAATCATTCAAGATATTCGCGAGAAAATTATTGCAATGGGAGGAAAGGTGCTTTTTGAGACTCGTCTAACGGATATTTTGATAAAAAATAATGAAGTTCAAGGAATTGTAACACAATCCGGGGAGACCATTCTTGCCAATAAAATCATATTGGCAACGGGACATTCCGCTCGTGATATTTTTGAATTACTCGATAGAAAAAAAGTTTTTATAGAAGCGAAACCATTTGCCATAGGCGTTAGGGCAGAACATCCCCAAACCTTAATTGACAGTATTCAATACAGTTGTGATTATCGCGGCGAGCATTTACCACCAGCACCTTATTCTATTGTGAAACAAGTGGGGGGGAGGGGAATGTATTCTTTTTGTATGTGTCCCGGTGGCGTAATTGCTCCTTGTGCGACAAGTCCTGGTGAAGTTGTAACCAATGGTTGGTCGCCATCAAAACGTGATCAAGCAACAGCCAATTCAGGAATCGTAATAGAATTAAAATTAGAAGATTTTAAACCTTTTGAGAAATTTGGAGCCTTGGCAGGATTAGAGTTTCAAAAAAGCATCGAGCAAAAAGCGTGGCATTTGGCTGGGGAATCACAAAAAGTTCCAGCTCAAAGAATGGTCGATTTTACTCAAAATAAACGATCCTCTGATATTCCCAAAACATCGTATGTTCCCGGAACTACTTCGGTAGAAATGGG
>JBIPNF010000162.1:0-5911 GCA_044373885.1 Flavobacterium sp.
TATTTTGCTTTCTCAACGCTTTAACAACATTGTCAGCTCCATGTTTGGTTCTTGAAAACACCAAAACATCCGATAGATTTTCATTTTTTATTAAATGGTATAACAAATTTCTTTTTTCCGTTTTATCTACAAAATAAACCCGTTGTTCCACATTTTCTGCTGTTGATGAAACGGGTGAAACCGAAACTGTTGCTGGATCTTGAAGAAACATTTCTGCTAATTCGCGAATCGCTATTGGCATTGTAGCCGAAAAGAATAAAGTTTGTCTGTTTTTTGGGGTTAATTTCACGATTTTCTTTACATCATTTACAAATCCCATATCCAACATTTGATCAGCTTCATCAAGGACCAAAGTATGCAAATGATCTAAATCTATAAATCCTTGTTTGTGTAAATCTAATAATCGTCCGGGAGTTGCAACCAATATATCAACTCCATTTCTCAAAGTATCAACTTGTGGATTTTGTGAAACCCCACCAAATATAGTAAGTTGTGTTAAGTTTGTGTATTTTCCATACGCTTCAAAACTTTGTCCAATTTGAACCGCTAATTCTCTAGTTGGCGTTACAACTAAGGCACGAATTTGTTTTGCTTTTTTAGTAGAACCTACAATTCTGTGTAATTGATGTATGATTGGTATTGCAAATGCGCCAGTTTTTCCAGTTCCCGTTTGTGCACAACCAATTAAATCTTGGCCTGCTAAAACTATTGGAATTGCTTGTTCTTGAATTGGGGTTGCTTCAGTATAGCCTAATTCAAATACGGCTTTTTGGATACTTTTTGAAAGTGATAAATCTTCGAATAACATATTTTTGATATTTAGAATTTAGTAATAAGTACTAAAATTCTTTGCAAAGATAGGTTTTATTAATTATATCAATGTTTTTTGCGCTTAAAGCAAATGAAAACGTTTTGATTTATTGATTATTTATTGGGTTTACATAATTGGCTTTCATAAAATCGGTAACCAAATAGCCAATTAACTTACCAATTAAATGAGTGTTTTTTTCGTCACCTAATTCTGGTGCGCCTTCACAAATATGTAGATAAGATGCATTTTGATTGTTTCCAAAATGATATATAAATTGACGAAGTTTCTCAACCGAAAAACCGCTCAAAGTCATAGCGCTACTCGCAATATTTGGAATCGCATCAAGATCAATTTCGATTCCAAAGCAGTCCTCTTTGATAAATTCTAACGCCAAATTCATTTCAGGTTCAAACTTCTTTTGTTTTCTAATTTGAATTTCATCGTAAGTATTATATTTTACTCGGTCTTCAATTTTTTTCAAAGAATCCAAAACACTTTTTGAAGTATAATTTTCGTGTAATCCAAAGATGAAGTATTTATGTAAAAAACCTTCTTCATAAGCATACGAAAAGCCATTTCCACTGTGACGCCCCTCCAAAATTCTAAAATCAGAATGCGCATCAAAATTGATTGCATTTATAGGCTTACCTTTTGCTAATGCAACTCCTTTAATATTTCCATAAGAATTATTGTGGCCTCCGCCAATAATGATTGGGATTTTTCCAGCTTTTATAATATTAAAAATAATATGTGAAACTTCCTTATCAATTTTATGAACTAATTGATTTAATTTTTTTCGATCATTTACAGCGTTAATATCTAAGTTTTGACTTTCGGCCATTTCATCCTTTACATCCAATTGTCCTAAAACTAGCAACTGACTTCCTTTGCAAAATCGATTGTGTTGAATATTTGCAATGCTTTTTATGGAGCTTTCCCAAGCTGAGGCTGCACCAACCCGGCCATAATTAGCTCTAACTCCAATGTCTTCTGGGATTCCAAATAAAACATATTTTGCTTCACATGTTTTTAAAAATGATATTGCATCAGAATTTTTTGGAACAGTAATCATTTTTTCTCCAAATTTCACTTCTCCACATCTGAAGTTGGTAACTTTTGCAAGGTCATTAACCGTGAAGGGAATCAATTTTTCCATAGAAGTTTTCTTTCACCAAAAATAATATATTTTAATTACTTACGTTATTATAATATAAATTATTATTTTCGTAAAAAATTTAACAAATTATGGAAAATCAAAAAAGTAATTCGAGTCTGAAAGCAATAATTATTGTCTTATCTGTACTTTTGGCACTAAGTTTAGTATACATCTACAAAATAACTTCGGATGCTAATACAACTCAAATAAAATTGGATACTTCAATTTCAGAAAAAGAAACTGTAATGAAGGATTTACAAGCATTAAAATCTACTTATGATGCTGCAATTGCTGAGAACACTACAATGTCAGATGAATTAATCGCTGAAAGAGAAAAAGTAGTTGCATTGATGGCCAATTTGCAAAAATCAAAAGGTGACGTAGCATCAATGTCAAAATACAAAAAACAATTCCTTGAGTTGCAAACAAAAATGAAAGGTCTAGTTGCTGAGAACGAAACTTTAAAGAAGGACAATTCGGTATTAACAGTTCAGCGTGATAGTACAATAGTGGTTCTAGGGGAATCTAAAAAATTCAATGAAGTATTAGTTGGTCAAAATGAAGATTTAGCTAAAACCGTAGAAAAAGGTTCTAAATTAAGCGTATTGAATTTAAAAACGGCTGCTTTTAAATTAAGAAGTTCTGGTAAAGAAATTGCAACGGATAAAGCAAGTCGTGCTGATATTTTGAAAATTAGCTTTACAATTGCAGAAAACGCTATTGCAAAATCAGGAGACAAAAAGTATTATGTTCAAGTAATTGACAGCAAAAGTAATGTTATAGGTGAAAAACAAACAGAAAATTTTGGAAACAAAACTTTGACGTATAGTTTTGCTGCTAATGTTAAATATGAAAATAGAACAGTAGATGTAACTCAAAATTTACCAAGCGATAAACTTGAAAAAGGTACTTACTTTGTGAACGTTTTCGACAAAGGAGAATTGGTTTCTAAATCAAGCTTTTCATTGAGATAGTCAAGTTCAATTATAAATCAAAAGGGATTCGCTACAAACGAATCCCTTTTTTTATATTTTTTTAATTGATATTAAACAATAGTTCCTCCGATAATTACAGTTTCGATTAGGTTACTACCAAATGCGTAAGGCAATTGATATAAAGATGTAATTGGTTTAGTGATAATGATATTGGCTTTTTTACCTATTGTAATACTTCCATGAGTTTCAGAAATTCCCATAGCAAAAGCACCGTTAATTGTGGCTGCATTTATAGCTTCTTCGGGCGTCATTTTCATTTTTATACAAGCCGTTGCAACGACAAAATTCATATTTCCAGAAGGAGTTGATCCAGGATTGAAATCGGTGGCTAATGCCAATGGCAATCCTGCCGAAATCATTTCGCGTGCAGGTGTATAAGGAATACTCAAAAAATAAGAGCACGAAGGTAAAGCAACGGGCATTGTTTCAGTATTTTTTAATACTTCAATATCCTCAGGATTCATAACTTCAAGATGATCTACAGAAAGTGCGTTGAATTTTACAGCTGCTTTTATTCCGCCAATAGCATTGAATTGATTAACGTGAATTTTTGGAATTAATCCAAATTGTATTCCCGTAGCTATAATTTGTTCGGTTTCTTCTACCGAAAAGTAACCCGATTCACAAAAAACATCTATGAAATCTGCAAGTTGTTCTTTGGCAATTTGAGGAATCATTTCACTGGTAATTAATTCTATATAACCTTTATGATTTTCTTTATATTCCAAAGGAAAGGCATGTGCGCCAAGAAAAGTAGCTTTAATTGTAATTGAATAATTGGCTTTCAACTTTTGAATTACCCGAAGCATTTTCAATTCACCTTCGACAGAAAGTCCGTAACCCGATTTAATTTCTACCGCCCCAGTTCCTAATTTCATTACTTCTTCCAACCTTAGTTTGGATTGATTATAAAGTTCATCTTCGGAAGTTGTATTAAGTTTTTTAGCAGAATTTAGAATTCCCCCGCCACGATTGGCAATTTCTTCATAGGACAAACCATTTATTCTATCAACAAATTCTTGTTCCCTATTTCCAGCATACACAATGTGCGTGTGGCTGTCGCACCAAGCGGGAAGTACCATTTTTCCAGTGGCGTCAATGGTAGAATCTACGGGAGTATTTGGATAATTATTCATTGCTCCAAAAGCAGTTATCACATCATCTTCTATTAATAAAAAGGCATTTTTAATCGTTGGAAGTATACTCATTTCTGATCCAGAAACTTTTAAAATTCCTTTTTCGCGAACTTGGATTAACTCCTTTATATTGATGATTAAAATTTTCATGTGATGATTTTTAGTAAAAATAGTTTGAATTTTAGAATAATTCTTAAATTTAAACAAAATTAGACATTGTGAGAAAAATTAAATACAAAAAAGGGAGAAAAGTTCAACCTTCAATTTTGGAATATACTGGCGTTCACAAGAAACTGCCAACAGAAATGCAATTGTTTGTTTATGATGATACTGATTTAACGGAATATCCGGATTTTAAAATTAATGAATTTCCCGAATCCCTTGATTTAAAAAAGATACATTGGTTGAACATTCATGGTTTGAACGATATTAAATTGATAAAATCAATTGGGACTTTTTTAGACGTCGATAATTTTATTTTAGGGGATATTTTAAATACTACCCGAAGAACTAAATTAGATGAACTTCAAGATATTTTATTTTTCAATATTAAATCACTTTTACCAACAGAACATTCTGATAATATTTCTGTTGAACAAATTAGTTTCTTAATAAAAGAAGGGGTTTTAGTATCTTTTCAAGAAAAAAGAAGTGATTTTTTTACTCATATACGTGAACGAATCAGAACCCATTCAGGAATTGTTAGAACCAAAAAATCCGACTATTTACTTTATTTATTGCTTGATGCGATAATGGAAAATTTCTATATCACTATTGAAGCGGAAGAAGATAAAGTAGAATTGTTAATTAGCCTTTCCAAAACCAGCGCCAATCCCACTATTTTGGTTCAAATCGAGAAACACCGTGATAATTTTAACTTTTTGAAACGTTCCATTATTCCTCTTCGGGATTCTTTATATTCTATCAAAAGCATTAAAGATGATGATGTTTTCAATGCTATTGCTCATGAAAATTTCAGTTTTTTTGCTCGTTTACACCAAAAAAGTTTAGAACTTTTGGATCAAATTGATGACGATATGGTTACTCTTGATAGTGCGTCAAATTTCTTTTTTTCTTCCCAAAATCATAGGATGAATGAAGTTATGAAGATTCTAACCGTAGTTTCCGCAATATTTATTCCTTTGACTTTTATAGTAGGGGTTTATGGAATGAATTTTGAAAACATGCCAGAATTGAAAAATCCAAACGGGTATTATATTGTAATTGGTTTTATGTTTTCTATAGTAATTGGTATGGTTTATTACTTTAAAAAACGCAATTGGTTTTAATTACAACCATTTCAATAGCTTCTTAATAGTTTTCAATTTGTCGTTATAGGGTGCGTATCGCATTGGTAAATCAAGCCAATTTGCTTTTTTTACAATCGCTTTTTTATGGGAAAAAGTATCAAAACTCAATTTTCCATGATACGCACCAATTCCTGAATGTCCAATGCCACCAAAGGGCAATCTGTGGTTGGAAAAATGAACTATGGTATCGTTAATGCATCCACCGCCAAAAGAAAATGTTTGAATCATTTCTTCTGCGAAATAGTTGTTTGTTGTAAATACATATAAAGACAGTGGTTTTTCATATTTCGATATTATATGTTTCAAATCGACTGTATTCTGATAGGATAGAATTGGTAGTATAGGTCCAAATATTTCATCCTTCATTATTTCACTGTCAAGTGAAGGTTCGTCAATGAGAGTAGGAGCGAGGAAGCTATTTTCTTTATTCGATTGACCTCCAAAAATTACTCTTTCAGGTTCGATTAAATGCTGTAAACGTTCCCAGTTTTTGGTATTTATTA
>JBIPNF010000163.1:0-5820 GCA_044373885.1 Flavobacterium sp.
CAAATAAAAAGACTGCTTTTTTCATAAATAAGGGAATTTAAAATCGTTGGAAAGATATAAATAATTGAGAAACGAATTGGTTTTAGAAAGTAATTTTTTTCTAAAATCTACCCGTGATACACCCTAGATGCAATGATTTTCCCTTCTCGCACAATTAGCACTTCTGCCACGAGCATGTTTTCTTCGCCAGCAACTGACCGAATATATTCCATGAAAACCCGATCGCCATTTGCGGTGAGCGAAGTCACTTTGTAGTTCAAACTCGGCAAACGGGCAAACGCATCTTGCCACCATTCTCGCAACGCCTGTTTTCCAACAACCAAACCGTTGGTTTCTGGTTTGTGAATTTTCAATTTAGGACTGTAATGTTCCGCATCGTCATCATATAAAGATAAAAGTTGCTCCAAATTGTGATTGTTGAAAGCATCAAACCATTTAAAAGCGATAGATTGTAAATTTTCTGGGGTCATTGTTTCTTCTGTTAAATTAAAATTCCTGCTTCAATTAGAGCAGGAATTTTTATGTTATAATCTTTATTTATTGAAATATAAAACTGAAAATTAAGAGTTTTTCAAGTTGATAATTTCTTGCTCCGTCAACATTCTCCAGTTTCCGCGAGGTAAATTTTTCTTAGTCAAACCTGCAAAAGCAACCCTGTCAATTCTTAAAACATCATAACTGAAATGTTCAAAAATAGAACGAACCACTTTCACATTTGAAGAACGCAATTTCAATCCGATTTCACTTTTTGATTCTCCTTCAATGTAACTTACATCTTCTACAAAAACGCGGTGACCGTCCAAAACTAAACCTTTATTGATTTTTTCTAAATCCTCAAATTTCAAGTTTTTGTCCAATGAAACTTGGTAGATTTTTGATGATTTGTTTGTTGGCAACGTAAATTTACGAATCATATCCGTGTCATTCGTAAACAACAATAAACCCGTCGTATTTTTATCCATTCTTCCAACAGCTCCAATTTTTGAAGTCGTAGAACCTTTCACTAATTCCAAAACGTTGCGATATTCTTGACCTTCGTCCAAGGCTGTTGTAAAGTTTTTTGGCTTGTTCAACAAGATATATTCTTTCTTTTCAGGGGTCAAAACATTCCCGTCAAAATTCACTACATCGCCCGGTTTCACCATATATCCCATCTCAATAACAGGAATTCCATTTACTTTCACATTCCCAGATTGTATGTAAATATCGGCATCACGACGAGAGCAAGCACCCGAATTTGCAATGTATTTATTCAAACGAATTTCGTCTTTTACTTTCGGTCTTTTTGGCGCTTGATTTGGTTTTTTCTCTACTTTATCCGATGCAACTTCTGCAACTTTAGTATTTATTTTTACTTTTTTAGGCCCTTGTGCCCTTTTTTGCATCGCAGGTTTTGGCTTATTTGAGCTTGGTCTTGAACTGTTCGCTCTACCGCCGCTTTTTTTGTTATTGCCGTCCTTGTTATTCATAATATTCTATAATTTTTGCAAAGATACCATTTATAAGCTTGAAAATTGATAATTGCGAATTATAAAACCATAACGTTCTAATTAGTAATAGATTTCGTTTAGAAAAAAAGTCTTTTTACGGAAAATTAATTAAGTCATTAAAAATATAATTGTTCCAAAATTCCTAGCCCTGATAGAAGGGAAAATCCCACTTTATTGTGAGGCACGAAGCAATAACGTGGATTGGAATGATAGCAGGAAATAGCTTCAAAAAAACAATTAAAACAAATTTTTAAAATGAAATAATACGGATGGATTTATAAGAACAATACAAAAAACACCGGCTACAATTAAGAACTTAAGAACATTGTGAAGCAGTAAAAACTGTTCTTTTGTAGTTGATTTCCAAAGGTATAAAAGAAAGAAAATGAGAATAATGAGACAGCAATAAAAATACATGTCCATGTATCCAACATCGAATTTTTCTATTAAAATGTATACGGGAATAACTGTTAATGTGGTTAAAACGGTGATTATTTTTTTAGAAATTTCTTCGCCATATAATATTGGAATTGTTTTATAATCGTTTGCCAAATCACCTTTGATATTTTCCAAATCTTTTATCATTTCACGGATTAAAAGCAGTAGAAATAAGAAAGAGGCATGAGCAAGAATTACCTCGTAAAAATTTTTGTAATATAAAAGGATGGCAAAAAAGGGTAGAACGGCCATGAATGTCGCCATTAAATTTCCGATTATTACGAATTTTTTTACTTTATGGGAATAAAACCAAATGAGAAATATGTAAACTGAAAAGAATAAAAAAGCGCGCCAGGAAATTAAAAAAGCCAAAAAGGCTACGGCAAAATTTAGTGTAAAATAAACTCTTAGTTTGGTTTGTTGGCTTACCAATCGGTCCAAAATAGATTTGTTGGGACGGTTGATCAAGTCTTTTTTGCTATCGTAAAAACTATTAATTATATATCCCGAAGCGATGGTTAAAGAGGTTGCGAAGACGATTAGAAATAAATTTAAATCTAAAAGTACTGCTGCTGGTTTTTTTTCTGGAGCCAGTATAAAGATTGCTGAGAGGTATTGCGCTAAAATGATTATGGGAATATTATACCCTCGAACTACAGAGAACAAACTGACAATTTTCATTATTACAAGTTTGTTTTTTCTGCCTAACATGGTATCAATTTTTGAGTTTAAGAAGTTTAAAATTGATAAACGACCTCTAATTTATAGTCTTTAAGTGCTAATTTTGCTTTTTCTAAATCTTCTGTGAAACCTAGAATATAACCACCGCCACCAGATCCACAAAGTTTCAAATAGTAATCGTTAGTATCAATTCCTTTTTGCCAGATTCCGTGAAATTGTTCTGGAATCATTGGTTTAAAATTATTCAAAACTACTTTTGATAATTTTTTGGTGTTTTGAAATAAGGATTTCATATCGCCACCTAGGAAATTTTCAACGCAAGCATCGGTATGTTTGATGAATTGCGATTTTAACATTGTGCGGAATCCTTTGTCTTTAAGGTTTTCCATGAAAATATTTACCATTGGTGCTGTTTCACCAATTATACCTGAATCCAACAAAAAAACGGCTCCTTTTCCGTCTAGACTTTGTGTTGGAATTCCAGTCGCTTCAATATTATCTTTAGAATTGATTAGAATTGGAATACTCAAATAGCTATTCAAAGGATCTAATCCAGAACTTTTCCCATGAAAAAAAGATTCCATTTGTGAGAAAATTGTTTTTAATGTAAGTAATTTTTCTCTTGTAAGGTTTTCTAAAACGGTAATTTTATTTTGAGCATATTTATAATAAATTGCTGCTACAAGTGCGCCACTACTACCTACACCATAACCTTGCGGAATGCTAGAATCAAAATACATTCCTGATTCGACATCTTTTTTTAAAATTTCTAGATCGAATGTCACTAATTCAGGCTGCTCGTTTTGTAAGGTTTCTAAATACGTTACAAAACGTTTTAAATTTCCATTTGATTTTATGGCTTCTTCGGAAGAATTTTTGTCGCGTTTTAATGCGCCATTATAAAAATTATACGGAATCGACAAGCCTTTAGAGTCGCGGATAATTCCGTATTCTCCAAAGAGTAATATTTTCGAATAAAATAATGGTCCTTTCATTTTTTTAATTGATAATTAACAATTGATAATTAATAATTATTTTGATTTAGAAGTATTAATAATGCTAGTTAACAATTTTAATAATTCTATTATTTTAGGTTTTATATTTTCAAATTCAATTTGATTTATATATTTAGTTTCATACAATAAATCTAACCAATATTCTGTTTCGTTAGCTTCCTTTAGTTAAATTGATAATTTATCTATAAAATCAGCTTTACTTTGCGCATGTTCTGCTTCTCTAATATTTGCTCCAATTGATGTCCCAGAACGTAAAACTTGTTTTGATAAAACAAACTCTTTTCTTTCGGCTAAAACTTTATAGAGACCAACGATTTCAATTGCAAATAAAAATGATTTTTCTTTGATAACGTTTCGTTTCTCCATTCTTTAATTATCAATTATCAATTGACTTCCAAATCCAATTTCATCACAAATGTACTGACCATTTTGACAATAGCCAACTAATTCGTCCTTAATAAATTGTAAAACTTTTTCTTTTGTATTTTCTGGATATAAAACATGTACGTTAGCTCCCGCATCTAGAGTAAAACAAACTGGAATTTGGGTTTCATTTCTGAATTTCCAAATGGCGTTTATAATTTCTAAAGTATTGGGTTTCATTAAAATAAAATAGGGGATTGAGGTCATCATCATTGCGTGTAAAGTCAGTGCTTCACTTTCTACAATTTTGATAAATTCGGTTAAATTCCCACTTTCAAAAATTGAAATCAAGGCGTCTAAATTTTCATGCGCTTGTGGGAATCGCCTTTCGGCAAATGGATGGCCGTGCATTAAATCATGACCAACAGTGCTGGAAACTTGCTTTTCACCTTTGTCAACTAGCAATATTGTATCTTGATAATTCTTGAAATTATCGTGAATTGCATTTGGAAATTCTACTCCAAATAAATCAGAACTTCCGGAAATATTTTTATGATTTCCCCAAACAACAACGCTTCCTTTGATGCTTCTACAAGCACTTCCTGAGCCCAATCGAGCCAAAAACGAGGCTTTTTTATAAAAGTATTCTTCGGTCATTTCTGTCCCGAAGTTTCGGGATAGCAATTTTTCTAAACTCATAAAATTCATTGCTAACGCCGCCATTCCTGACGCCGATGAAGCAATTCCTGAGCTGTGTGGAAAGGTATTTTGCGTGTCAATTGTAAAATGATAGTCTTTCAAAAAAGGCAAATAAATTTCAATTCGTTCTAAAAATTTCTGAATTTTAGGTTTGAAATCTTCTTTTGGTTTTCCTTCAAATAGCAAATCAAAAGAGAAATTTCCCTCGTTATTTTTTTTGGCAAAAGCCAATTTAGTTTCTGTTTTACACGAATTTAATGTAAAACTTACCGATGGATTTGCTGGAATTTGAATATTCTGATTGTCTTTTTTCCCCCAATATTTCACCAAGGCAATATTACTTGGTGCGCTCCACGAAAAAGTGCCTTTTTCTATAGAATGCTCGTATTTTGAAGGTATAAAAGCGTTTGCTGAACTCATAAATGGTACTAATTTTTACAAAGATACTTTTTTTGATTTACACGTTGAATTTATTTGACTATTCCATGCAAAGTTTCCTTAAATTTGTTTTCTAAATCAAATGAAATGAATAAGTACAAACGAATTTTAATTGTTGTAGCAACTTGCCTAGCAATAGGCTATTTTTCTGGAATGGCAACGAAATCAAGCGTTACTACTTGGTTTCCTGCATTAACAAAGCCAAGTTTTAATCCGCCGAGTTGGGTTTTTGCGCCAGTTTGGTCGATGCTTTATATTATGATGGGAATTGCCGCTGGATTGGTTTGGAACAGAATTGATACGAATAGAGAATTAGTCAAAAAAGCCCTGATTTTCTTTGCGATTCAGTTGGCGTTGAATGCTTTGTGGTCGATTTTGTTTTTTGGATTGCATAACCCGATGTTGGCTTTAATAGAAATTGTACTTTTGTGGTTGATGATTTATGAAACGTACATTCAATTTGGAAAAATCGATAAAATTGCGGGTTATTTATTCATACCGTATATACTTTGGGTGAGTTTTGCTTCTGTTTTGAACGCTAGTATTTGGTGGTTGAATCGTGGGTAATATTCAGTTATCCTTTTTTAATTTTAATCATATTATTTTAATAGTAATTTTAAGATAATACTATTTAAAAAGTTGCATCTCCTTCAATTTCTCCAAATAATCCCGTTGATTTGATAATCTCGGTATTT
>JBIPNF010000164.1:0-5793 GCA_044373885.1 Flavobacterium sp.
TCTCTATCTGTTTTTGTATACCATCCGACGTCATTTATACATGTGTAATTTTCAACCCATTTAGGTAAATTTGACTGCTCATTCCACCAATTAGGTTTTACATAGTTAGAGGTTTGATAAGTTTTATTAGAAGTAGTATCGTTTTGATTATTATCTGAAAAAAGAATTATATATGCAGCCGCAGCCGCACATTCTATTCCACCTTCATAATACCCTTCAATATCAGTCGAATATTTGAGCATTCCATTCTTGTTATAAATTTTTCCGTTTTCATAGTAACCTATAATATCACTTGAATATTTAAGCATCCCATTCTTATTATAAATTTTTCCATTTTCATAATAACCTACAATATCTTCTGAATATTTGAGCACTCCATTCTTATTATAGATTTTCCCGTTTTCGCAATAACCTATAATATCGCTTGAATATTTGAGCATTCCATTCTTGTTATAAATTTTTCCGTTTTCATAATAACCTACAATATCACTTGTGTATTTAAGCATACCATTCTTATTATAGATTTTACATTGTGAATTAGCTAATCCAAACGAGAGTAATATTGATGTTAAAATGAATAGTTTTTTCATAATAAAATTTATTATTTTTTTCAAATATAGCAAAATAGATTAAAAAATTATATTTATGAGTTTGGAAATCAATAAATTAATAACTATAATATTAAAAGTTCAATTGATTCTAATTCAGATACTAATACCGGCTTGTTTGATTTTAAATAAATTTTCTCCAAAACAATTATGAGAATAATAAATTTTGGTTCTGTTCTAAAAAAATGAATTGAATTTAAACGAACAGAAAATTGTTTACCAAACTTCATTCTGACTAAAGAATTTAAACCCTTGGTCAATAGTACATAAACTTCATGAGTAGGCATATATTATCACTTATATTGACTGTAGTATAATTGCTGTTGATTTTACTTTTAAGATAGTATTATTTGTAAGTCCTGTAAATTTGATTATTAAATAAAACTCAATAATAAAAGGAGATGCTCTAAGTGAGGAATTTAAGTGAGGAATTGACAAGTTTTTCAATTTATATTTTTAAAAAACCTAATATTTTAAAGGAGTTTATAGTTCGAAAAATATTCAAGACCTTTTCATAACCCTGAGGTCGAGAGTTCAAATCTCTCTCTCGCTACGAAAGAAAATTCAATGAAACTGCGGTTTAGTGGACACTAAACCGCTTTTTTTATGTCGAATATTTTATTACTTTTACAAAGAGTACACCAAAACGTACACCAAAACAGACACTCTTTGGATAAAAAAAATTTTCTGTACCCAAAATTTACACCGGTGGTGTGGATATCACTTTATGGAATGAACTTTCTAAAGAAGAGCAAAAACAAGCACTTTCTAAAGATTGGTATATCTATTATAAATTTATCGATTCCACCACTGGAAATCTAAAACGTATGCCTAATATAAAGGTGGCTCTAATAGATACAAAACTAAAAAAGAGCGATTGTTGATATTAACTCAATTAAGAGATGCTCTTGAATATCTATTGGAAAAAGGTTTGAACCCTTATTCAGATACCGATACGAGTTTACTTGAATTAGAAAAAGCAACTCCAAGGAAAAACAAAATGGTAGTTGTTGCTTCTGCTTCAAATGATACTAAAGTAATAGTAAATAATGTGACAATCTATTATGTTGTGTTTTAAATCAGACAAAATAATATAATAGTTTGTTTTTTAAATGCTATTGACCAAATTATTACTTTTGACTTTACTGCTTTTTAACTTTCGAATATTATCCAATTGTCTATTTTAAAATCTGTGCATCAGTGGCCAATTTTGCATTCGACTTTAAGACCTTCGATATGTTTTTTTAACCGCAAAGGTCGCAAAGATTTACGCAAAGGGCACGAAGGTTTAATGAGTTATGAATTATGAATTATGAGTTTGTGGAATTGTCTTTATTTCATTCGACGTTTTTTTTTTAACCGCAAAGGTCGCAAAGATTTATGCAAAGGGCTCAAAGGTTCAAGGAATTTTGAATTTTGAATTTTGAATTTTGAATTTTGAATTATAAATGCGCGGAAACTATAACGCGTTCGTTTGACTTTAAGACCTTCGACCTTCGACAGTTTTAAAACCTTCGACTTTCGACATTTTTTATCTAAAACCAAAAAACCACGCTCGAGACGTGGTTTTGTAAAGAATAACAATACTTTATTTAGCGAACTGTTTTTTCTGTTTTAGTAATCGGTATCCAATAACAACCCCTATCAGCAGCATCGGAATGATGTAATCGCTTATTGGAGCATCTGCAGTTGTACTTTCTAAATTGCCTGTTTCTATTGCATCTTCTACACCTGGTTGTGCAATGCTATTCAAACTAGATAAGGTTATCAAACAAAATACGATTATTTTTATTGCATTATTTTTCATGATTTCTATTTTTGTTTATCTAGGATTATTGAATTATTTTTTTGGTGATTTTACTTCCGTTAGTGGCAGTAATTTCTACTAGCAACACTTGGTTGGTAGCCGTTGTTGACAATTTAGTTTCTGAGGCATTGATTTGTTTTTTCTCAACCAACAAACGCCCTTGTAAATCATACACGCGCACAAACTCCATAATCGTACTTCCAGAATTGATTCTGATTTCGCCATTTTCGCTAAAAGCAATTACGCTGTTGGCTGTGAATGTTGGGTTGGTTACTGCTAAAGTACTTTGGTACACCACTTCAAATCTTGAATTGAATGTTCCTACAGCACTTGCAAAAGAGTAACTTCCTGCACTTAAATCAACAACAGTATTCAGCAAATTGTCTTTCAAGAAAACCGCTTGACCTGTACTGAACAATCCATCAACGTGGTCAACAGCAATCGTGTAGTTTCCTGCAGCATTGGTTTTGAAACCCAACGGAACTGTATCAGTAGTTGCAAAAGGAAGGGCACGACCCTGAATAGTATATTCGTTAGCATTGATAATAGAGGTTAAAGCAATTGGCGCATCATTGATGTATTTACCATCAATAGCGTTATCAACACCTGAAGTAGCTTCCGGCAGGTATCCTACTAACATTTGGCTAAAAGCACCAGAAGTATTCGTTAAATTCAACCAAAAACGGTTTCTTTCTTCTGTAGTTGTTCTTAAAAAAACAGAAGTAATACTTGGAGTGACTCTCATAGCATTGGTAAATTTCAAAGTCATAGCTGCGCTAGGCGAAACGAAAAACCCTTGTCCAACGGCAATATCTGTAGAAGGCGTTAACCCTCCTGACGCAGCTGTTTGACCAACTGAATTTCGTGTTGCATAAGCTGTTCCTGCTGCTCCATTAGTTTTTCTCCAGAAATATAATGTTCCTGCGTTTGGGTTTTCGGTATAAAAAGCGGCTACATTAATAGTTGATGGATACGGATTACCAACAGCATAGTATTTTCCAGCAATAAGTCCCGGAACTGAAATAGCTCCATTATTTGGAACCCCTGTAAAAACACCATTGAAAGTTGTAGCCGTGTTAGCAGCCCAAGTATTAGGAGCGCGGATTAGATACCCATTTGCTGTAGCAAAATCAGTTGTTGCCGGTGTGGGAACTACATTGTATACATTATCGGTAGAATTGTACGAATAAAAACGTGCATCTAGTGTGTTTGGAGAAAAAGCTTTTAATTTTTGACCCGCCACTGGCGAACTCCATAATGTATAATCATACAATTGAATAGAAGCACTGTCTCTGTTTACTATCACATTACCCGTGTTGGTATTCGTTGTTCCTCCTTGAATCAAGTTGGCATTGTTTTCTAGTGTCAATGTACCGCCATTATTAGTAACTGCACCTGCAACGGTCAAGTTAAAACCTGAACTAACGGTTAATGATGTTGAAGCATTCAATGTTAAAGATGCTATACTTACATTAGCACCAATTGTTGGTTGATTGGCTGGCGCTGGGGATGCTATAAGAGCATATTCTGTTAAGTCAGGTACCCCTTTAATAGACCAGTTTGTTGCATCTGTCCACGATGTGCTTGTTGTTCCTATCCAAGTATTTGGCGAATCCCATGCACCAACATCCTTACCGTCAGATCCAAAACCTATTGGAGTAGCATCTCCAGCAGTTGGAAGCCCATATTTAACTTTCCCACTCACATCATCATAAGTTAAGTTAGACGAGCCAAGTGCAATAGTAAGACTTACAGTTGAATTGGTATTAGTCACATTAGCACTAATCTTTTGAGCAAGTGATTTAGTCAGAGTTGAACCTATACTAGCTGAAGATCCCCAGTCGCCTGCAGCAGCAACATTAGCATTCAATTTATTATCATAAAATAAGGAATTATATACTTTTGTTGTTCCACCATCTGTTCTTATTACTCCATAATCTTGGTTTGTACTTCCTGTAGTATTTTGAAAAAAGGTGCAATTATACGCATTAACAACACCAGCAGCAACCCACAAAGCAGCAGCATTAAGATTACCAGTAGTACTTGTTGTACTATTTTTATAAAAAGTACACCTAGCTAGTGTAACATTAGCACCAGTAGCGATACTAATAGCACCACCTTTTGATAGGGCAGTATTTTCTTTAAAAAGGCAATTCGTAATAGTTACAGTAGTACTACTAATAAAAAGAGCACCACCACCTGTCGTTACAGTTGATACCAAGCTATTTCCTTCAAACCTACAATTTTCAAAATTTATAGTATTAGCCTGAATGCTATACAATACTCCTCCTCCACCTGCTCCTGTAGAACCAGTAGCCCCAGTAAATTTGATGTTTTTAAAAGTTACATTTTGACTTTCCGTACTAACAGTATTATTAGTAAACATTCTTGTAGCACCAGCATTACCCGTTAAAGTTGATCCTCCTGCATCACCCTCTATGGTGTATGCGAAATTTTTATTTAAAGATTGACCTGAAGCAGGAACATTTCCCACAACCCTTAAAATATCGCCTGCTGAATTTATTTGACCGAAAGCAGTAGTGAAACTGCCAAAAGCATTGGCTTCACTTGAACCATCAGCAGTTCCTGAAGCGGTAGCCTTAACCCAAACGGTTTGTTGAGAATACAAATTGCCCACTAAAAACAGAAGGAATAAAGTATAAAAGATATTTTTTTTCATAATCGATTTTTTTGTTAACTGTATTTAATTTTACTACGGCAAATAAAGAAATAGAACATTAATTTTTTATTAATTTTTCATTAATAATTAAAAATTTTAATAAAAAAAAATAAATCAATAAAAAAAAGTACTCTTTTTTATTGATTTATTCTTTAATAACTAAGTAAGATGCTTTAAAAATGTATATGGATATTAGATTTCTAAGAACTTTGAATCATTTAATTGGCTCTTCTCCTATTTCAACCTGCAAGGAGCACTCCACAAAGTAATTCATTTTTCAAAAAATTAATTTGCCGGTTCTACTCTATACCTTCTATCGATACTAACCTTCGTCATTTTTTTTAGCGCTTCATCTGATAAATCCATTTTGTATTCTTTTTTCAATTCTTCCAATCTCGTTTTAAGATTTGAAATTAATGCTGCGTTTGCTGAATTGTTATATACATTATCTACTTCAAAAGGGTCTTTTTTCAAATCGAATAACTCCCAGTTGTCCTTATCGTAGTAATAATGTATTAATTTATAGCGTTCCGTTCTTATTCCGTAATGAGACTGTACATGATGCCAATACGGATATTCGTAATAGTGATAATAAACAGCATCTCTAAAAGGTTTAGCGTTTTTGTTTTCTAGCACTGGCACAAAACTCTTCCCTTGTATGTCTTTTGGAGTTTCAATACCTGCTAAACTCAATAATG
>JBIPNF010000019.1:0-18958 GCA_044373885.1 Flavobacterium sp.
TAGATATTGAAGAAGCAAGACTAGCAGCTTCAAAACCTATCGAAGTTATCGAAATTAATTTGATGACAGGAATGAATGTTGTTGGTGATTTATTCGGAAGCGGAAAAATGTTTTTGCCTCAAGTAGTGAAATCAGCACGTGTAATGAAAAAAGCGGTGGCGTATTTATTACCCTATATCGAAGCGAGCAAACAAGTTGGCGACAAACAAGGGGCTGGCCGAATCCTAATGGCAACCGTAAAAGGAGATGTGCACGACATTGGGAAAAACATTGTTTCGGTAGTTTTGGCGTGTAACAATTACGAAATTATCGATTTAGGTGTTATGGTACCACCAGAAAAAATTATTGCCGCCGCGATTGAACACAATGTAGATGTTATCGGATTGAGTGGATTAATTACGCCATCTTTGGATGAAATGGTTTATTTAGCCAAAGAATTAGAAAAAATAAATTGTAAAATTCCAATAATGATTGGTGGTGCCACAACTTCAAGAGCGCATACTGCCGTTAAAATTGCCCCTCAATACAGCAGCACAGTAGTTCACGTAAACGATGCTTCGAGAGCAGTAACAGTCGCTGGAAATTTATTGAATAGCGATAAAGAAACCTATACGAATTCGATTCGAGAAGAATATGACGCTTTTAGAGAGACTTTTTTGAACCGTTCACGTGATAAGAATTTCTTAACTATTGAACAAGCTCGTGTCAATAAGTTGCAATTAGACTGGGAAAATTTTACGCCTGTAAAACCAAATTCTATAGGGTCAAAAACGATTGAAATTGATTTGGATGTTTTAGTTCCGTATATCGATTGGACTCCGTTTTTTAGAACTTGGGAATTGTTTGGAAAATATCCTGCAATTTTAACGGACGAAGTGGTTGGAGAACAAGCTACTTCAGTTTTTTCAGACGCTCAAGAAATGTTGAAAGTAATTTTGAAAGAAAAAAAATTAACAGCAAAAGGAATTTATGGAATTTTCCCGGCGAATCAAGTCAATGATGATGACATTCAGTTGTATGATGAAAAAGGAAACGAATTAGAAAAATTCTTGACTTTGCGTCAGCAAGCCCAAAAAACAAAAGGAGCTCCCAATATTGCTTTGGCCGATTTTATTGCGCCAAAAGACAATGGAGTAACCGATTATATGGGTGCGTTTTGTGTGACAACTGGTTTTGGAGTTGATGAATGGGCTACTGAATTCGAAAAGAATTTAGATGACTATAATTCAATTATGGTAAAAGCGCTCGCTGACCGATTTGCAGAAGCATTCGCTGAATATTTACATGAAAAAGTTCGAAAAGAAATCTGGGGTTACGCAGTGGATGAAGTTTTAAACACCGACGATTTAATTGAGGAAAGTTACAAAGGAATTCGTCCAGCACCAGGTTATCCAGCGTGTCCGGATCATTTAGAAAAGCCTACAATTTGGAAATTACTAAATATTGAACAAGAAATTGGAGTCAAATTAACCGAAAGTATGGCGATGTGGCCAGCTTCATCGGTGTCAGGATATTATTTTGGGCATCCAGAGAGTAAATATTTTGGCCTCGGAAAAATAAAAGAAGACCAAGTAATTGATTACGCCAAAAGAAGAAATGTTTCGACCGATGTAGCGACAAAATGGTTGAATCCGAATATAGCAGATTAATACTAGTCATAAAGTCAAAAGTCATAAAGTCTCAATAAAAGATACTTTCGACCTTCGACTTTCAAACATTAAACATAAAAATGAAAGTAACACAACATATCGAACACGCAAAGGGAGCTACATTATTCTCTTTTGAAATTATCCCACCACAAAAAGGGAAAAGCATACAAGAATTATATGATAATATTGATCCGTTAATGGAGTTCAGACCACCATTTATTGATGTAACTACTTCTCGTGAAGAGTTTGTTTATATCGATAAGGGAAATGGATTATTGGATAAAAAACTCACAAGAATGCGTCCAGGAACATTGGGTATTTGTGCATCTATAAAGCATAAATACAATGTAGATACTATTCCTCACGTTCTTTGTGGTGGTTTTACGAAAGAAGAAACGGAGTATTTATTGGTAGATTGTCATTATTTAGGGATCGATAATGTAATGGCTTTGCGCGGCGATGCAATGAAAGATGAAAAATATTTTATTCCCAAAAGTGGTGGAAATGACTATGCGATTGATTTGGTGAAACAAATAAAACGCTTAAATGATGGTAAATATTTACATGATTTATTAGACGTTGACAACAAATCTGATTTTTGTATTGGGGTTGCAGGCTATCCAGAAAAACACCTAGAATCTCCTTCGTTGCAATCGGATTTAAGGAGGCTTAAGGAAAAAGTAGATGCTGGTGCAGATTATGTAGTAACTCAAATGTTTTTCGACAATTCAAAATATTTTGAGTTTGTAGATAAAGCAAGAGCATTAGGTATTACTATTCCTATTATTCCTGGGATTAAACCAATTGCTGTAAAAAAACACATGCAACTTTTGCCGCAGGTTTTCCGTGTAGATTTACCAGAAGATTTGATTAGTGCTATCGAAAAATGCAAGTCATCTGCCGAAGTGAAAACGGTTGGTATTGAATGGGCAATTCAACAATCTTTAGAATTAAAGCAAGCGGGAGTTCCAGTTTTGCATTATTATTCCATGGGAAAATCTGAAAATATTAGACAAATTGCAAAGGCAGTGTTCTAAAAAACAATATATTTGTTTCCCCAACTTTACCTAATGAAAGCTTTTTTTACTGGAACAATAGTATTGTTTTTCGGATTTTTATCTGCTCAAAACCTGAAAGATTCAGATGCTATTGATGTCAATTATTTATCGGGAAATATAATCCAACACGCCCCAGATTTAGCCCACTTGATAACAGGCCATCCTGAAAGTGTTTTGTTTAGTTTTTCTAAAAAAACTCACGGAAATAAAGAATGGGAATCAGCCTATAACTTCCCAGATTACGGCGTTTATTTTTTATACCAAGATTTTAAAAATGAATTTTTAGGATATAATTATGCTATTGGGCTGCACTATAATTTTTATTTTTTTAACAGAAATTTAGTCTTGAAAGTAGCTGAAGGAGTTGCGGTGACGTCGCATCCACATGACAATGTCAACAATAGTAAAAATGGCGCTTTTGGCTCAAAATTTCTTGGGAATGTTAATTTTGGGTTGAACTATAAAAAAGACAATATCATAGATAAATTTGGTTTGCAAGCGGGATTTATGTTCACCCATTATTCAAATGCACGAATGAAATCTCCAAACAGCGGAATCAATACCCTTAATATTAATCTAGGTTTGAACTATAATTTTGATAAAGTTGCAAACAAACCCCTTGATTCCACATCATTTAATACGAGATTTAAACAGCCCTTAAAATACACTTTTGTGTTCCGTTCAGGTAGTAATGAAAGTCCAATCGTTGGGAGTGGAACGCATCCTTTTTATCATTTGAGTTTTTTTGCCGACAAAAGATTGAACCGTAAAAGTGCAATCCAATTTGGTGCCGAATTATTTTTAACGAATTCATTTATTGATTTTATCAAATACCAATCGGTTGCGTATCCAAACTTAAATTTAGATCCAAATACAGATTACAAACGAGTTGGCGTTTTTGTGGGACACGAATTATTCATAAATCGAATTTCCTTAGAGGCACAAGTCGGATATTATGTTTACCAACCCTATAAATATGACATCGCAATTTATGACAGATTGGGCGTGAAATATTATTTAACCGATAAAATTTTTACTGGAGTCGGAATTAAAACGCATGGATTTTTAGCCGAAGCAATGGAGTTTGCGATTGGTGTTAGATTATAAAATATCAATATGAAAAAAATAGTACTATTAGTTGGTTTAATCTTAGTAGGCATCGGATGTTCAAAACCTAGTGAATGTATTGAAGCAACGGGTTCAATTATTACAAAAGATTTTACAGTTTCTGATTTTGATAAAATTATTGTGCATCAAGGGATAAGTTTAGTCGTAACGGAAGGACCTATATATAAAGTTGAGGTGCAAACAGGTGAAAATTTAATGTCAAATATCGAAGTGAGTGTTGATGGAGATTTGTTGACCTTAAAAGACAATACAACATGCAATTGGGTTCGGGAATATGGTAACACAGTGGTTTATATTACAGCGCCCAATATCACAGAATTGCATTCTAAAACCGAACGAACAATTGCGTCAAATGGAGTTCTAAAATTTCCCGTTTTGAGGTTAATAGCGATGGATTTATCAAATGGCGCCGGTACAGGAGACTTTAACATTCAAGTCAATAATTCTCAATTGGTAATTGAAAACAATAATGTTTCGAGATATTATATTTCCGGGCAAACGGATGCACTATTAGTCAATTTTTATGATGGAAACGGACGATTTAACGGTGATAATTTAACGGCTAAAAAAATTAACATATACCATAGAGGGTCTAACGATATGGTTGTAAATCCATCGGAAAGTATCATTGGAAAAATGGTAAGTACAGGAAATGTAATTCTGAAAAATAATCCACCAATTGTTGATGTGCAACAATTATATCATGGAAGAGTGATTTATAATTAGAATTATTCTTTCGTAATTTCTCTGAAAATGGTTTCTAAATTTTTATTCTTTTGATTCAATTGCAATGTTTTTAAGCCATTGTCATGAGCAAAATCAAAAACGGTTGGCCGCATGTCTTTATCAGATAGAAAAGTCAATTCCCAAAACATATCGTGGGTGTTTTTATAGGATTTCAAATATGGCATTCTCGCAATGGCCTCTTCCTCAATTTTATAATCAAATTCAACTTCTATAACTTGTTCTTTATCAGCAGAAATTAGTTTGTTTAATTTTTTATCGGTTACAATTTTGCCGTTATTGATAATTATCACGCGGTCGCAAATCGCTTCTACTTCTTGCATAATATGTGTAGAAAGAAAAACGGTTTTATCTTTTCCAACATTTTTGATCACATTTCTAATTTCAACCAATTGATTTGGATCCAATCCTGTAGTAGGTTCGTCTAAAATTAGAACATCTGGATTGTGCAATAATGCATTGGCCAAACCCACACGTTGGCGGTACCCTTTTGATAATTGTCCGATTTTTTTATGACTTTCTGATGATAAACCGGTCAATTCAATGACCTCGTTAATTCTCGATTTCGAAACCTTATAAACATCGGCATTAAAAGCTAAATATTCCCGAACATACAAATCCAAATACAATGGATTGTGTTCGGGCAAATAACCAACGGATAATTGAACCGCTTTTTGATTTGAATTTACATCAAACCCATTTACAGTTGCTGAACCTTCATCGGCATTAATATAGGTTGTTAATATTTTCATTAAAGTCGATTTTCCTGCTCCATTTGGACCCAAAAAACCAACGATTTCTCCTTTTTTTACAGAGAAAGAAACAGCATCCAAGGCTTTTTGAGTACCGTAACTTTTGGAAATATTTACAACTTCAATTGACATACTATATGATTTTGAACAAAAGTAAGGAGAAAAATTCTGTTTTTACTATATTGTAGATTGCAAAATGGGTAGCACTTTTAAATAGCAATAAATTATCTTCAAAAGTTATATATAACTTCAAATTTATTCAACTGAAGTACAATAGGTTAAATTTGAATAAATCACATTATTAGTTACTTTTTTCAATAATTTAGTATAATTTGGGGGTTCGATTTGAGAAATCATTTTTAATTTAAAATTTCTATTTTTTTATAGTGTTTAAATAAATTTTATACATAGCTTTGCTCTTCAATCACAGTTTACAAATGAATAATAATTTCAATTTTACACCTTCTTATTATTTCTTCTTTAGTAGAAGTAAGGATTGTGCTGTGGTTATTTGAAACAAATAAGAAAACAAATAAAGCTATACAATCCTGATGAAAATCAGGATTTTTTTTTGATAAAATATGATACAAAAAGTTGCAATACAAGGAATAAAAGGCTCGTTTCACCACCAAGTGGCATTGGGATATTACCATCAAGATATTGAAGTTGATGAATGTATGTCGTTTGAAGAATTGGTAGATAGTCTTTTGTCAGGACAATCAAATCAGGCAGTTATGGCTATTGAGAATTCAATTGCTGGTTCGATTATTCCCAATTATGCTTTGATAGACAAGAATAATTTACACATTATAGGAGAATATTACATGGATATTCATCAGAATTTCATGGCTTTGAAAGGACAAAAAATCGAGGATATTTCAGAAGTGCATTCGCATCCAATGGCTTTGTTACAATGTATGGAATTTCTAAAAAAATTCCCAAACATAAAATTAGTTGAGGATAAAGATACCGCTGAAACAGCCAGGAGAATTCACCGCCAACAACTGAAGGGAATTGCTGCTATAGCAAGTAAAACGGCATCAAAAATGTATGAATTGGAAATTTTAGCTCCAGAAATTCAAACTATTAATAACAACATGACTCGCTTTGTTATTCTAAATAAAGAAAATTCATTTGTTCCAAAACAGGAAATTAATAAAGCTTCTTTGAAGTTTGAATTGGATCACAAAAGAGGAAGTTTGGCGGCAGTTTTGAACGTGATGAGTGACTGTAAATTGAGTTTAACGAAAATTCAATCGTTGCCAAAAATTGAAACACCTTGGAAATATTCCTTTTTTGTAGATGTGACTTTTGATGATTTTGATGATTATTCCAAAGCAAAATCTTTATTGGAAATTATGGCGGAGTATTTTAAAGTTTTAGGAGAATATAAAAATACAAAACCTTAAGATAAACATCGAATAGGAAAGCCAAATGATGGATTTATAAATAAAAAATTATGATTAAAACTGCAAAACGTATCGCCATTGTTGAAGAATATTATTTCTCATCAAAATTGAGGGAAGTTCGCCAACTCATTTCTGAAGGAAAACCAATTATCAATATGGGAATTGGAAGCCCCGACATGGCACCTTCTAAAAGTGTGATTGAAGCAATTCAAAACGCTGTTACCGATGAAAATGCGCACCAATATCAAAGTTATCAAGGACTTCCAGAATTGAGAAATGAAATGGCTGATTTTTATAAAAATAATTTCCAAGTAGAATTGAATTCTAATTCTGAAATTTTACCATTAATGGGTTCCAAAGAAGGAATTATGCATATTTCATTGGCTTTTTTGAACGAAGGGGATGCGGTTTTAATTCCAAATCCAGGATATCCAACCTACACTTCGGTAACAAAATTAGTGGGTGCAACGCCTCTTTTTTACGATTTAGTTGAAAGTAATAATTGGGAACCTGATTTTGAAAAATTAGAGCAACAGGATTTGTCCAAAGTAAAAATGATGTGGGTGGGTTATCCACACATGCCAACAGGTGCAATTGGAAGTTTGAACTTATTTGAAAAAATAGTGGCTTTCGCCAAAAAACATCACATTTTAGTAATAAATGACAATCCATATAGTTTTGTATTAAATGGCAATCCGATTTCAATTTTGCAAGTTGACGGCGCTAAAGAAGTAGCTTTAGAATTGAATTCGCTATCAAAAACCTATAATATGGCGGGTTGGCGAGTGGGAATGGTTTCTGGAAAAACAGAATTTATTGATGCTGTTCTAAAAGTGAAAAGCAACATGGATAGCGGTATGTTTTATGGTATCCAAAAAGGAGCTATCGAAGCGTTGAAATTAGATAAATCTTGGTTTGATGAACAAAATTTGATTTATCAAAAACGAAGAAAACGTACCTTTGAATTGGTAAAAAAATTAGGTTGTACCTGTGATGAAAATGCCGTTGGATTATTTGTTTGGGCAAAGTTACCCCAAGAAATATCATCCGCAGAAGATTTTGTAGATAAAATATTATACGAAAAAGATATTTTTATTACACCTGGGACCATTTTCGGTAGTAATGGAGAAGGTTATATTCGATTTTCGCTTTGTGTGAAAGAGGAAAAAATACAAGAGGCAATTTTGAGATTTTAGGAATGAGTAAAGTTAAATCTAAGTAGAAAAAATGAATGTATACATAATAGGAGTTGGATTAATTGGCGGTTCTATGGCATTGGACATAAAATTCAATTACGATAATGTGACGATTTTTGGTATTGATACCAACGAAAATTATTTAGACGAAGCTTTGAATTTGAATATTATCGATAAAAAAGCATCGATTCCTGATTTAGCTGATGCCGATTTTGTGATTCTTGCCGTGCCGGTTGATATCGCTTTAGTAATTTTGCCAAGTATTTTAGATATAATAAATGATGATACATTGGTTTTTGATGTGGGTTCTACAAAGTTTCCAATTTGTGATGTGATTTCGAATCATTCAAAAAGGAGAAATTTTATAGCGACTCACCCAATTGCAGGAACGGAATTCTCGGGGCCAACCGCTGCGGTTTTGGGATTGTTTCAGGGCAAAACAAATATTATTTGTGAGGTTGAAAAAACAACATTTAAATTGCAACAAAAAGCATTAGAATTATTCGACAAATTAGGAATGCGAATTCGATATATGGATTCTAAATCGCACGACAAACACATCGCTTATGTTTCTCATTTATCGCATATAAGTGCATTTATGTTAGGAAAAACAGTAATTGAAAAAGAAAAAGACGAGCGAGATATTTTTGATATGGCAGGAAGTGGATTTGAAAGCACAGTCCGATTGGCCAAAAGCTCTCCCGCAATGTGGACGCCAATATTCAAGCAGAATAAAAAACACGTTGTTAAAACATTGGGAGAATATATTTCTAATTTATCGAAATTTAAAGATTTATTAGAAAGTGATAATTATGAAGCCGTTTATCAAGAAATGCAGAGCGTAAATAAAATCAAAGAAATTTTAAATAATTTCAACAAATAAAAATAATATAATTACCAAAATAAAGTAAAATGGAGAACAAGAAAGAAATGAGAACGTGGTTAGATGAATTCAATTTGACGCATCCGTTAGTAATCGCCGGGCCTTGTAGCGCAGAAACGGAAGAACAAGTTTTGAAAATTGCACACGAATTAAAAAATTCAGACGTAAGTATTTACAGAGCAGGAATTTGGAAACCGAGAACGCGTCCAGGAGGATTTGAGGGTGTTGGTGCAATTGGGTTAAAATGGTTGCAAAAAGCAAAGGCAGAAACGGGATTGTTAATGGCGACAGAAGTTGCAAATGCAGCTCACGTAAAATTGGCTTTGGAACACGATATTGATGTTTTGTGGATTGGCGCAAGAACTACCGTGAATCCATTTGCCGTTCAAGAAATTGCGGATGCATTACAAAATACGGACAAAATTGTTTTGGTAAAAAACCCTGTAAATCCTGATTTGGCTTTGTGGATTGGTGGCGTGGAACGTTTGTACAATGCAGGTATCAAAAAATTAGGTGTAATTCATAGAGGATTTTCTACCTATGAAAAAACGAAATATAGAAATATTCCCGAATGGCAAATTGCAATTGAATTACAAAGTCGTTTTCCTGATTTACCTCTAATTTGCGACCCATCTCATATTACAGGACGTCGCGATATGATTCAAGAAGTATCGCAACAAGCATTAGATTTGAACTATGATGGTTTGATTATCGAAACACATACCGACCCAGATAATGCTTGGAGCGATGCAGCCCAACAAGTAACTCCGACTACTTTGAAACAAATTTTTAATGATTTACGAATCAGAAAAGTTACAACAGAAGAAGATGATTACAATACAGAAATGATTAAGTTGCGAGCTAATATTGATATTGCAGACGCTAAATTATTAGAATTATTGGGAAATAGAATGAAAGTTGCAGAACAAATCGGGGCGTTGAAAAAATCTAAAAATGTGGCTGTTTTACAAAATAAAAGGTGGAACGAAATTCTCGGTAAAATGGTACTTGACGGAGAAGAAAAAGGATTAAGTGAGGAGTTTATTTTGAGGTTATTCAAAGCAATTCACCAAGAAAGCATTAGCCATCAGGAGAAAATAATGAATAGCTAGCTAGAGTCGCTATTAAATAAGTCAATAAAGCAAAGGCCAATTATTAATTTAGTTGGTCTTTATTTTTAAAAAAAATTAATAAATGATTCCCCTAATAAACTTTATCTTTGCCAAATGACAGGACTCGTTTATAAATCTACTGGAAGTTGGTACACCGTAAAATCTGAAATAGGAGATTTTATAGAATGCCGTATGAAAGGAAAATTCCGAATCAAAGGAATTAAAAGCACCAACCCAATAGCGGTGGGGGATTGGGTAGATTACGAACTCGAAGAAACGTCCGATACAGTTACAGGAACCATTCATGCTATTCACGACAGAAAGAATTATATCGTTCGGAAATCAGTGAATTTATCGCATCAAATGCATATTATTGCTTCTAATATTGATAGAGTTTTTCTTTTGATTACTATAAATAATCCACCTACAACTACTAATTTCATTGATCGTTTTCTGGTAACTGCCGAAGCGTATGGAATTGAGACTGTTTTGGTTTTTAATAAAATTGATACTTTTGACGAAGCTACATTAGACGAACAATTGTATATGCAGCATATTTACCAAGAAATTGGTTATCAATGTTTGCGAGTTTCCTCTACAGAGATGAAAGGAATTGAGGCCTTGAAAGAACTTATGATTGGAAAAGTAAGTATGTTTTCAGGACATTCTGGTGTTGGAAAATCAACATTGGTAAATGCGATGGAGCCTAATTTACATTTAAAAACAAAGGTTATTTCTGAGCAAAGCAAGCAAGGGCAACACACAACAACTTTTGCAGAAATGTATGATTTGAGTTTTGATGCCAAAATTATTGACACACCTGGAATCAAGGGTTTTGGGATTGTGGATATGGAAAAAGAAGAAATTAGTGGTTACTTTCCTGAGTTTTTTAAATTGAAAGACCAATGCCGATTTAATAATTGTTTGCACAAAGACGAACCCCACTGCGCTATAAAAGCAGCTTTGGAAAACGATCAAATTGCCTGGTCTCGATACAATAGTTATTTAAAAATAGTAGAAGGAGATGATGAAAATTACCGAACTGATATTTATAATGAAGATCGAATTGCAAGCGATGAAACGAGGAATAAATAGTATTCACTATTTAGTATTCACAATTTATAATTCATAATTAATATGAAAGCAGTACTCCAACGTGTTTCTTCCGCATCGGTAACTATTTCAGAAAAAATAGTAGCCCAAATTGGCAACGGACTTTTAGTTTTAGTTGGAATTGAAGAGGCAGATTCAAAAGAAGACATCCATTGGCTTTGCCAAAAAATTGTAAACCTTCGCATTTTTGGTGATGAAAACGGTGTGATGAATTTATCTGTTAAAGATATTCAAGGTGATGTTATTGTAGTAAGCCAATTTACATTGCATGCCAATACCAAAAAAGGCAATAGACCGTCCTATATTAAAGCATCTAAACCTGAAATTGCGATTCCATTATATGAAAATTTTGTTCAACAAATGGCGTTCGAATTAGGTAAAAAAATCCAAACAGGACAATTTGGCGCTGATATGAAAGTAGCATTAGTCAACGACGGACCAGTTACGATAATTATTGATACTAAAAATAAAGAAGAATGAACCTAAAAAACTCCCAACTCGAAGTTGACAATTGGATCAAAGAACACGGCGTTCGTTATTTTAACGAACTCACAAATATGGCACAACTCACTGAAGAAGTAGGGGAAGTAGCCCGAATTATCGCCCGTCGTTATGGAGAACAATCCGAAAAAGAATCCGATAAAAATAAAGATCTTGGCGAAGAATTGGCCGATGTGGTTTTTGTAGTTTTGTGTCTTGCCAATCAAACAGGAATCGACTTGCAAGCCGCTTTTGACAAGAAAATGGATTCAAAATCGATTCGGGATAAAGACCGCCACAAAAACAACGAAAAATTAAAATAAATTAAATCTCTTTGTACCTTTGGGTTTCTCTGGGAAAAAATAGAACATGAATTTACTGCTTAAATCTAAAGTCTTACATCTTAAATCTGAAATTAAAATAACAGGTTCCAAATCGGAGACCAATCGGTTGTTATTGTTGCAAGCATTGTATCCAAATAGTATTTTAGAAAACACCTCTAATTCCGATGATTCAGAGGTAATGAGGTCCGCTTTGTCAACAACTGATCAAATAATCGATATTCACCACGCAGGAACGGCAATGCGTTTTTTAACCGCCTATTTTGCCTCGCAAGAGAATAGAATTGTAACATTAACGGGTTCTTTAAGGATGAAAGAACGCCCGATTAAAATTTTGGTCGAAGCCCTACAACAACTTGGCGCTAAGATTGATTACCTTGAAAATGATGGTTTTCCACCCATAAAAATTACAGGTCAAAAACTCATAAATAATAAAGTCTCACTTCCAGCAAATGTAAGTAGTCAATATATTTCGGCGCTTTTATTAATAGCTCCCAAGCTTCAAAAAGGACTGGAATTGACATTAGTAGGTGATATCACTTCCGTTCCATACATCAAAATGACCTTAAATTTGCTTCAAGAAATTGGAGTTGAAACATCTTTTATTGGGAATATAATTGTTGTAAAACCTAAGATTCAAGACTCAGGTTCAAAAACACTAACTGTAGAATCCGATTGGAGTTCCGCCTCCTATTTCTATTCTATACTTGCCCTTTCAGAAGTTGGTTCGCAAATCACACTTTCGAGTTACAAACAAAACAGTTTACAAGGCGATTCTGCTTTGGTAGAAATATATAGAAAATTAGGAGTTGAAACCCATTTCGATGAAAATAAAATAACATTGGTTAAACAACCAAACTTCAAATACGAAACTTTAAATCTTGATTTAAATAACACACCAGATATTGCTCAAACCATCGTGGTAACTTGTTTTGGGTTAGGAGTTGGATGTCGTTTAACAGGATTACACACTTTAAAAATTAAAGAAACCGATCGATTGGAAGCCTTAAAAACAGAACTCACAAAACTTGGCGCCTCAATTTCAGTTACAGATGAGAGTTTGACTTTGGCACTTTCAAAAAAAATTAATGCAAACCAAACAATTGCTACCTATAATGACCACCGAATGGCAATGGCTTTCGCTCCGCTGGCATTGAAAACAAATATTAACATAGAAAATGCCGAAGTAGTTTCAAAATCCTATCCCGATTTTTGGAATGATTTAAAAAATTTAGGATTCGAAATCTCGGAAGTTTAGATACCTAATTGCCTTAATGTCTTTGCGCCTTTGCGCCTAATTTTACAAATAAACATCAAAACACTTGACAACGCCTATCTCACAATCGTATATTTGCACACGATTTAGAATTTAGAGAATCATAACTCATAATTCATAACTCATAACTTTTAACTTCTTTAAAATGAAATTATCACATTTTCAATTCAATTTACCGAAAGAACTTCTTGCGGAATACCCAGCGGAAAATAGAGACGAAGCCCGTTTGATGGTTATCAACCGTGAAAAGAAAACTATTGAGCACAAAATGTTCAAAGATATTATCGACTATTTTGATGACGGCGATGTTATGGTAATCAATAATACCAAAGTTTTCCCAGCCCGTTTATACGGAAATAAAGAAAAAACAGGAGCAAGAATCGAAGTTTTTTTACTTAGAGAATTGAACGCAGAACAACGCCTCTGGGATGTTTTGGTAGATCCAGCACGTAAAATCAGAATCGGAAACAAATTGTATTTTGGTGACGATGATTTGTTGGTTGCTGAAGTAATCGACAACACCACTTCTCGCGGAAGAACCCTACGTTTTCTTTACGACGGTCCTTACGATGAATTCAGACAAAAATTAACAGATTTAGGCGAAACACCTATTCCAAAATACATCAGCAGAGACGTAACTCCTGAAGATGCAGACCGTTACCAAACTATTTATGCAAAAGAAGAAGGAGCCGTTGCAGCTCCAACCGCAGGATTACACTTCTCAAAACACTTGTTGAAAAAATTAGAAATCAAAGGAATTGAATTCGCCGAAGTAACATTACACGTTGGTTTAGGAACGTTCAATCCAGTTGAAGTAGAAGATTTGTCGAAACATAAAATGGATTCTGAAGAGTTGAAAATCAACCAAGTAGCCTGTGACATTGTCAACAATGCCAAAATAAGAAAACAACGTATCTGCGCCGTTGGAACCACTTCAATGCGTGCCGTTGAAAGCGCTGTTTCATCTCAAAGAACTTTGAATACATTTGACGGTTGGACAAATAAATTTCTTTTTCCACCCCACGATTTCAGTATTGCAAATTGTATGATTACCAATTTTCATACACCAAAATCAACATTGTTGATGATGGTTTCTGCATTTTGCGGTCACGATTTAATGAAAGAAGCATACGAAATTGCCATTAAAGAGCAGTATAAATTCTACTCTTACGGCGATGCAATGCTAATCATCTAATTATAATTCAGTTCAAATTACACTAAAATCTCGTCAGTAATGGCGAGATTTTTTGTTTATTTATTTCCCGGTTTTAAAATCTAAATCAGCAATCGAAAATTATATTCGGGGCGTTTTAACAGGCTGTCCATTACAATTTTTTTGGAAAATAAAAGAAATACTAGCACTCCGGGAGCTTTCTTTGGTCGCTTCCTCGTTGCTGTATTTCTAATGATTTTCTCAAAAAAAATTTTCCATTTCCATCCTTAACGCAATTTTCGTGAGTAAAACAATTAGTCCTTTTCCAATATTTAATTCCTTTATTTTTCACTATTTTTACAACCACTAAAAAACTAATAATGACATTTCAAAATACAAAAGAATTCGCACAAGAATTGGATCGTCAAGACGAACTTAGTTCTTTCAGAAACGAGTTTAGCTTTCCAAAAGTAAACGGTAAAAATGTAATTTATTTCACAGGAAATTCACTTGGATTGCATTCAAAAAGAGCAAAAAAATATGTGGATGAGGTAATGACCGATTGGGAAAACCTAGCTGTTGAAGGTCATTTCTATGCCGAAAAACCTTGGTGGGATTACCACGAACGTTTTGCAAATCCGCTAAGTAAAATTGTAGGTGCGCTTCCATCAGAAGTTACGGTAATGAATACATTGACCGTAAATCTGCACTTGATGATGGTTACATTTTACAAACCAACACCAAAAAGATTCAAGATTCTTTGTGAAGCCAAAGCATTTCCAAGCGATCAATATATGATTCAAAGCCAAGTGAAGTTTCACGGTTTAAATCCTGATGATGCCATTGTTGAAATTCAACGCCGCGAAGGCGAACACAACATCCGCCTTGAAGATGTTTTGGCCAAAATTGAAGAGGTCGGTGACGAATTGGCCTTAGTTTTAATTGGTGGCGTAAATTATTATACGGGGCAAGTTTTTGATATGAAAACCATCACCGAGGCCGGGCATAAAGTCGGGGCTTATGTTGGTTGGGATTTGGCGCATGCCGCAGGAAATATCAAATTAGAATTACACGATTGGAATGTCGATTTTGCCGCTTGGTGCAGTTATAAATACATGAATTCAGGACCAGGAAACGCATCGGGTTGTTTTATTCATGAGAAACACCACAACGATAGGAACTTGTCCCGTTTTGCTGGGTGGTGGGGACACAACAAAGAACGACGCTTTAAAATGGAACCTACTTTCGATCCAGTTCGTGGAGCCGAAGGATGGCAAATTAGTAATTTACCGATTCTATCACTCGCTCCATATTTAGCATCAGTTGAAATGTTCGATGAAATTGGAATGGATGCATTGATTGTTAAAAGGAATAAAATTACGTCCTATTTAGAATTCATTCTTCAAGAAATCAGCAAAGAAGTAAACGGCTCCTTCGAAATCATTACACCTTCCAATCAAGATGAGCGTGCGTGCCAGCTTTCTGTTTTTCTTCATGGTGAAGGACGTTCTTTATTTGACTATTTAATGAAAAATGGCGTAATCACAGATTGGAGAGAACCAAATGTTATCCGTTTAGCGCCAGTTCCTTTATATTGTTCGTTTGAAGACATGTACAATTTCGGTCAAATATTAAAAAAAGGAATTGTAAAGTAATACCAATTATAACTTCTCAAAAACCTGTTCATTTATATGAACAGGTTTTTTTATTTCTCATTTTTCCAAAAACGCCGTTATCAAATTTTTAATTTTTAATTTATATTTTAACTTACCCCTAAAATTTTAGGGGTGTAATTTGTAATTTGATAAAAATTTTATATTTTTTTATATTTTTTTAGGGGGTATGAAATCTTTTTTTACTTTTATTACGAATTTAAATCAAAAAACAATGAGAAAAATTATTTTAAGTGTGATTCTAATCACAATTTTGGTGTTATCCATTTTTTCAATTTATTTATTTCCTGAAAGCATAGTATTAGGAGCGCATGTTGTACCTCTTAAATTAGATACAGGTGATACGGCTTGGATGCTTGTAGCAACGGGACTGGTATTGTTAATGACTCCTGGATTAGGATTCTTTTACGGTGGAATGGTAGGTAAAAAAAATGTAATTAGTACAGTATTACAAAGCTTTATGGCAATGGTAATCGTAACTGTATTATGGGTTGTAGTTGGATTTGGATTGTGTTTTGGACCTTCAATTGGCGGAATCATTGGCGACCCAACTTCAAATTTGTTCTTTAATGGAGTTAGCACGAATTCTGCATGGGAATTAGCACCAACAATTCCATTTATATTATTTGCTTTATTTCAAGCAAAATTTGCAATTATCACACCTGCTTTAATAACAGGGGCTTTTGCAGAGCGAGTTCGGTTCTGGGCTTATTTGTTATTCATGGTTTTATTTATAATTTTCGTTTATGCACCATTATGTCACATGACCTGGCATCCTGATGGACTATTCTTCGGATGGGGAGTTTTAGATTTTGCTGGTGGAACTGTGGTTCACATGAGTGCAGGTTGGGCAGCATTAGCTGGAGCTATATTTTTAGGAAAAAGAAAAACACAAAAATCAAATCCTGCTCGTATTACCTATGTATTACTAGGAACAGGATTATTATGGTTCGGTTGGTTCGGTTTCAATGCTGGATCAGCTGTTGGAGCTAGTAGCCTTGCCGCCCAAGCATTAGGAACTACGACGGTTGCTGCTGCTGCTGCTGCAATGGGTTGGGTATTTTTGGATAAAATTCTTGGGCACAAACTTTCAGCAATGGGAGCTTGTATTGGAGCTGTAGTTGGTTTAGTTGCTATTACTCCTGCCGCTGGTTTTGTAACAATTCCTTCTGCTTTAGCAATTGGATTTATTGCAAGTATTGTGAGTAATCTAGTTGTAAGTAAATTCCCTAAAGGTAAAGTTGACGATGCTTTAGACGTTTTTGCTTGTCACGGTGTTGGTGGAATGGTTGGTATGTTATTAACAGGAGTTTTTGCTTCAAAATCTGTAAATGCAATTGTTGGTGACAATCAAGGATTGATCTATGGTGACGCTACTTTGTTTTTAATCCAATTAAAAGCACTTGTTATCGTTTCTATTTTTGCTTTCTTAGTTTCGTATGCCTTATTCTATATTGTCAATAAAATCACCCCTTTACGAGTTAGTGAAGACAAAGAAGAACTTGGGTTGGATATTTCTCAACACGGAGAATACCTATAAATAGTAGCTTTTAAGCAAGAGTAAATCTGTTTTATTTTGAATTATAATTTCCGTTTTCAATTTTTGAAAAATGACGGAGCAGGATTTATTATGCCAATTTTTAAATAAAAACATAAAAATAAATACAATTTCAAATCTATTATTAATAATTAATTTTTTAAACATGAAAAATACCATTAACATTAAATCGACTTTATTTGCAACGGCATTATTTTTAGCTGCTTTTATGAATAGTTTTGCGCAAGAAACCCCACCAGCAGCTACCGTTTTTGCTGGATCACTTGATATGTATTACAAATATGATTTTTCAAAATTCGACAATAGCAAAACGAGTTTTACAAGATCTAACGATTCATTTGAATTAGGAATGGCTTCCATTGAAGCGTCACACAAAATTGGAAAAGCGTCTGTTTTTGTAGATCTAGGATTCGGTACAAGAGCATCTGAATTTACTTATAATGATGCTTCTACAACCTTTATGGTGAAGCAAATGTATGTAAATTATGATTTTTCTCCAAGTTTTAAAGTTACTGCGGGTAGTTTTGGAACGCACATTGGTTATGAATTGTTAGACGCAATTGATAATAAAAACTACAGTATGTCTTATGCTTTCACAAATGGTCCTTTTTTCAATACTGGAGTTAAAGCGCAATATACTGTTGGAAAATACAATTTTATGGCAGGAGTAACCAATCCTACCGATTTTAAATCTGCAGTTAGAGCAGGTTCAACTCAAAAAACGGTTATCGCTCAGTTGGGTTACACTGGTGATACAGGAAGTGCTTTTTTTAATTTTACTTCTGGAAGTGTAAACCCAATTTCTACTGCGAATAAAACTCAATTTGATCTTGTAGCATCAAAGAAAATAGGAGAGAAACTATCATTGGGTTTCAATGGAACGTATGCTTTAACGACTGATGATGTTGTTTCTGGAACAAATTCTTGGTATTCAGTAGTTGGTTATGCCAACGTTACCTTAAAGAAAAATCTTAGTTTGGCTTACAGAGCAGAATATTTTGATGATAAAGATGGTGTAGTTGGATTGGCTGCAACTGTTTTTGCAAACACACTTTCTTTAAACTTTAAAGAAGGAAACTTAACTTTCATTCCTGAATTTAGATTGGATAGTGCTTCAGAAAATATTTTTACTGACGGTGCGCCTCAAAAAACTACTGCATACGTTTTATTAGCAACAACGTATTCGTTTTAATTTTTGAGTTCATTTTTTGTTTTAAAGGCCCAATTTATTTGGGTCTTTTTAATTAGAACTTAGTTATGTATCAATAATTAAAAAAAACAACCTCTTAATCACTTAAGAGGTTGTTTTTGTGGAATCGCCGGGAATCGAACCCGGGTCCAAACAAGCAACTAAAAAACTTTCTACACGCTTATTTCCTGATTGAATTTTCGATGTTGTGTTTGACCAGAAACAGTCGCACAACACTTATCTT